>JAICVT010000067.1 GCA_025935235.1 Ktedonobacterales bacterium
CCGGCAGCTTGAGCCGCCGGGCTTCTTGGCGCTGCACTACGGCCGCCGCACGCCCCTCTCGGTGATCATCTCCCACCTCGTCTATGGGGCCATTCTGGGCGCGTTCTATCGTCTGCGCTGAGGCCAGGTGTCTGACCCCAGGCGTCTGACCAGGCGTCGAGACGAGAATACCTGGGGAGTGTTCATCCTGCGGCATACGCTGCGGCATACGCTGCGGCATACGCTGCGGCATACGCCTCTGGCGGATCGTGCTCGCCGTTGCGCCGATCATGCGCGTCGCGGCGCGCCCCCACGGCGGCCCCTCAGCAGTTTCCTTGCACACATGGTCGTCGAGACCCGGTCGAGACCCGCGGCGTCTATCTGCTCAATAACGCCAGCGTGCTTTGAAACGATGAGTCAGCGCTTACCGCATCGGCTCATCCGTCTGGATGACGCTCAGGATGGTCGCTGAGCCGCTTGCAGGGCCGCGAGCGCGAGCTCGACAGGCTCCGGGTTGAAGTACTCGATCCAGCGCTGGATCTTGCCATCGCGCACGGTGACGAGGGCAAGATAGCTGTTCTCATACGGCTGACCGTCCACCATCGCGCCTTTCGCCGCGAACTCGGCGACCACCCGCTCCGGGTCGTCGGCGAGAGGGTGGACGGCGAGGTGGGTCAGCGCGAACGTGGGCGTCATATGCCGCGTGACATTCGTGAAGAACTCGCGAACGGTCTCAAGGCCCGTCACCTCGCGCGGGCCTCCCGGCGCGGCGGGGAAGACGATGGTGAAGTCGGGCGCCATCTCCGCGAACATCCCCTCGACATCCAGGCGCGACTGCGCCTGAAGAGATCGCTCGACGATAGCTTGTGGGCTAGACTGCTGCGCGCTGGTCATCGTCTGATCCTTTCTGGTCTTTTCTGGTTCCGTCTGATCCTTTGCGCGGGTGGCGCTGTCGCCAGCGTCTCGGCGATGTGGCCCGGCATAGCGTGGCATGGCACGCAGGACTCCGTCATACCAATGGCAAACGAGCGAGCCCGCAAACGACAAACCGCGGCGCTTCCTCCTTTGTCATGCTCCGTGCTTCTCACAACGCGCTCAATGGCGCGTTTCGCCTGCCACGTATTCTTTTCATTTCACCTGGCTCAGGATCGCGATGGCGAGCTTGCGTTCTCAAATCGGTACACGATGATCCGCTCCATCCTTCGCAGCGTGGAGTTGACCTCCTGGGCGCGGTACGGAATCCGCCACCAGAACGGGAAGCGGGAAAACGCGACCTGCTCGCTGGGTCTATATTCCTTGACAAGTTCCAGCTTTGGCTCAAGCTGCCTGATGTCCTGGGGATCATCCAGGCCCCATTTGTAGGTGGCGCCTGTGCCTCCGACGTTCGAGCCTGTTCGTTTCACAATGAACGGATTGCAGATGTCGAAGATCAGCTGCCCGCTGGGGAAGTGGGCGACTACCGCATTGAGGAGCGCTTTCACTTCTGGTTCGCTCAGGTAGTGCAATACCCCCTCGGCGATCAGCAGCCCGGGCCGGTCGCTCGGGACCTCGTCCAACCAGCGCAAATCCGAGAGCGGCGCGCCAATCAGGTGATAGGAGCCGTCCCGTTCGGGGAACAGTTGGCGGCGCAGATCCATCACATCGGGGTAATCCACGTCGAACCACTGGACCGTGGTCGGCGGAGCGATGCGGAACACACGGCTGTCCATGCCGCAGCCCACCTGGAGCACGGCCGCATCCGGGTGATCGGCCAGATAGCGGGTCGTCAGGAGATCGAAGGTCGCGGCGCGCGAGGCGATGATGGTAGGCCCGATCTTCTTCCATACACCCCACGAGCTCACGCCCTTCAGGGTCTGGCTCATGTCGTAGTCAATGCGCCGCATGGCTTCTTCAGCCCACGGGTCGCGCAAGATGGGATGCTCCCAGTGGCTCTGGATCGCTCGACCGCTCAAGGTCATCAGCATGGTTTCTTTTTCTTTGGTGAAGGTGATCTTCTCCGGGGTCATGGGCTACTCCTGTCCGGCGGCTCTGCCCCATCCTTCAAAGAGAGGCTATCCCCTGCCAGCCTTGCGTACTATGGATCATACGCCTTACTTCCAGGGTAGCGCGGGGCGTCGTCCGTCCGTAAAATAGCGCCCGGCTGGAACGTCATGGCGGGCAGCGAGCGATATACGTCTGTCGGGCGTTGCAGCCGCACACGGCGCGTTGAGGCGGAGGGACAGGCATGTGGCAGTGGGCTGGTCATTCGCGGCGCCTGCCCGCGCAGGGCAAGCCGGGCGCACGGCGCTGGCGGCTCGTGCCGATGCTTCTCTTGACCCTGGCGCTCACGGCCTGTGGGTCTGGCGCGGCGCGTGGGAAGCTGGCCAGCGGAACGGCGACGCCGAGCGCTGCGCCTTCGCCCACGCAGCCGCCGTGCGATCCCGCGACGCAGTGGAGCGCGCCCGCCGGCAATATCAGCCTGGACGCCCTCTCGATGGTCAGCGCGGATGAAGGCTGGGCGACTGGCGTTCTGAACCCAAGCTCCGTCATCGGCGGAACGACATCTCCGGCAGTCCTCTTCCACCTGGTCCACGACCAGTGGCAGCGCCTTCCCCAGACCTATCCCGGAGCGGAGCTGCAATCGCTCTCAATGGACTCCCTGACCGATGGATGGGCCGTGTCGCCTTCTCCGGTCACTGGCAGCGCGCATCCATTGGCGCTGCACTACACGGGCGGCGTGTGGCGGCCAGTGGATGTGCCCGCGCTCGACGCTGTGCTGCGCCCAACCGCGACCATCAGCGGCGCCAACATCATGCGCATCAGTGTGCGGATGTTCGGACCGCAGGCGGGCTGGATGTTCGCATGGACCAATCGTGATGCGGCGAGCGAGGGTGAACCCTCGCTGGTCTTGCGCTATGAGGGCGGCGCCTGGCGGCTCATCTCCAACCCGCGAGCGGCCGCGGGTGTCACGCTGTTTGACCTCTCCGCGGTCTCGGCTGACGAGGCCTGGGTGGTCGGGACGGAGTACGGATCCAGCGCCTCGACTCCTCCGACCACCCTCTTCTTCCACTATCTGGATGACGCCTGGAGCCAATCGCCGGAAACGTTCCCCGGCGCCACCGAGAGCCTCACGATGGTCTCGACCACCGATGGCTGGGCAGGGGATAGCGTGGGCACAGATAGCCTGCTGCATTACGATGGCGTGCGCTGGTCGGCTGTGCCGACCCCTCCGGCTATGGCCAGACAAGGCGCGAGCTTCCTTGGGCCAGTCATCACGCTCGCGCCCAGCGAAACCTGGTTCGTTGCTGGCCAGACAGGGCTGATATTGCCAGAAAACGAGTCGCTGTGGCAGTCGGTGAGCGGACACTTGACGCGGGTCGCCTGGCCCTTCCCCGACAGCATGCCCACTGTGCTCGTCGCTTCAACCCCAACCGACGCATGGGGCATTGCGGACATCGAGCATCAGATGGGGTGTCCACCGCTGATGACCACTGTCATCCCACAGGGCGTCTTCCTCCACGAAGTCAATGGCGTGTGGACGCGCCAGGTATTGCCGTAGCCACCGCTGTATATCGCCAGCTAGCTCGCCGATTTCGAGCCATCTGGCTCGATGGAGTGGTGAATCTCCCACGGATTGCCTTCGGGATCGACAAAGTGCGCGGTGCGCAGTCCCCACGACTGGTCGGTTGGCGGTCGGAGAAAGGTGACGCCCTTCGCCTTGAAGGTCTCGTAGGCGGCGTCAACGTCCTCCACCTCGACCGCCAGCAGCCCGCGCGGCCCACCCGCGAGCGTGACATCAACCCGACCCTCGCTAATCAGGTCCGAGGCGCCCATGGTCGTCATCACGAAGAAGTAGATGTCGCCTATCTTGAAGACGAACGAGTCGGCGTCACTGTCTTGCAACTCAAGCCCGAGGACATCGCGATAGAACGCCGCACACCGGTTGAGGTCCTGGACGAACAACTCTGTCGCGACGATTCTGCGCATCATGGCCATTGGCGCTATCTCCTCTTGCCTCCCGGATTGCCGGAGCCTCACCACTCCGAGGCGCGCTTTCTCCGCGGAACAGTGCGCAGTATAGCGCAGCAGGGGAGGCGGCGCTTCTCATATCTTGCGCTGTTGAACCTACAGCAGGGCGATCGCGCCACGAAGCCCCGATCCAGCTCAGAGTAACAAAACGCCGTGCCGACGCACAGTGCGCCGACGCGGCGGAGGATTCGTTCAGGAGGGCAGCGACCATAGCAGCCGCGCGACGGCGCTAGGCGCCGCTGTGACGCTGCTCGCGGGCGCGCTCTGCCCTGTGCGGCTCATCGCTCTGGTGAGCGCTCGCTTCTGGCGATGGTGCGCGCGACTGCCAGAACCACGGTCGCTCGCGCCGGTATGCGCGCGTGGCGCGGTCGCCCCGCTGCAAGGCTGAGAACGCCGCCACCAGCCAGCTCAACAGCATCAGCGCGGCATGCAGACCGTTGAAGGTGATCCACTGGATGCGCGTGAGCAGGCCATTCGCGCCGAAGGTTGCCTCGGCGTTGCCGTATTCGACATTGCCATTCGAGAAGGTAACGACGTAGATCGCGCCGATGATCGCGCAGTAGATCGTCGCATAGCGCCGCTTGCCCAGGAACGCCACACCCAGCCCCGCCAGCCCGGTCACCAGATGGATGATGTTGGCGACCAGTGTCACACGCATGATGTCGAAGAGCGCGCCGCCCTCCGTGAAGGGTGGAATGAAACCGAGGATGCCCAGCGTCGTCAGCCCGCCACCCACCAGAAACGCATAGTAGAGCGCGATTGGCTGCGAAATGACCGCTTCCTCTGGCGGCGCGCCATATCCCGTCTGTTCGGATGGATTCGGCTCCGCTTGTTGGTTGCCTTCGGGCATCGAGCGCTCCTTGCTGCTTGACCGCTTGCGGCGCGGAGTCCATCCGCGTGACCATGACCGCCTGGAGCGCGATCAGTCCAGACCGGCCAGCGCGCACGCCCGGAAGAGCCGCCGTCGCTCAGCGTCCCAATCAACGCGCCCCGCCGATGTTGGCTCATCCATCGCGATCTCGGCGCTGGTCGCCGACCTGGCTTCCGCTGGCGAATTGCTCGCGGCGGCGCCAGTGGCAGCGGTGGTGGTGGCATCGGGCGCCTCCTCCATCAGCGTCAGCGGCGTCTCCATGATGGTCGTCGCGTGCGCCAACGCTGGCATGCGCAGAAACGCTGCCAACCCCTCCAGCGGAATGGTTCCCTCGCCTAGCCGCGCATGGTGATCGCGGTGGCTGGCCAGGGCGCCGTGCGAGTCGTTGAGGTGGATGACGTGAACGCGGTTCAGTCCGAAGGCAGCATCAGCCTCGCCCAGCGTCGCCGCGACGCCCTCTGGCGTGCCGATGTCGAAGCCAGCGCCCCACAGATGGCAGGTGTCGAGGCAGACGCCGAGCTGCGCGCTATGCTGGGGCAGCGCCGCCAGCACGTCGCCGATGGTCTCGAAGCGCGCGCCGAGCTTGCCGCCGCCGCCCGTATCGTTCTCCAGCAGCAGCCGCACGCTGGCGGGCGCGCCATCCAGCGCGCGATCCACGCCTTCGGTCAGGCGGCGCAGCCCAGCCTCCTCGCCAGAGCCAGTGTGGCTGCCGATGTGAAAGACGACATCGCTGGCGTCGTAGCGCGCGGCGCGCTGCACGGTGAATCGCAGCAGCTCGATGGACTTCCTGAAGAACTCGTCGTTGGGCGAGGCCAGATTGATGAGGTAGGCCGCATGCGCGACCACCGGCCAGCGCCCCAGCTCCGTCCGCAGCGCGCGGAAGTCGTCCTCCTCTTTGGGGCGCGGAGCCGAGGGACGCCACCCGCGCGGATTCGAGACGAAGATCTGCACGGCGTCGCCGCCGATCAGCTGGGTCAGCCGCAGCGCCTCGACAGGGCGCGGCGACGTGGGCATGTGCCGACCGATATGCACGAAGCGCTCACTTTCCGCTGCTATGAGGACTGATCGCGATGCCAGTTCCGCGATGCTCGTCGCATGGCTCACTCTGGCTCGCCCTCATGGATGAGCGGGCCGGAGCGCGCGGCGCGCTGGCGCTCTAGCTCGCGCGCTTCCTCGGCGTCGCCCGCGTTGACGGCGTCGCGGATGCTCTGGGCGGCGCGCTTGCGCAGCGCTTCGGCCACCTCGGCGCGCGGCACATCCGGGCTGGGCAGCGATTCGAGGCTGGTCAGGCCGAATTGTTGCAGGAACTCTGGCGTGACGCCAAAGAGCGCCGGTCGCCCGACCGTCGCGGCGCGCCCAACCTCCTGCGCCAGCCCATGCTGCAAGAGGCTCGCCAGCGCGCGGTCACTATTGACCCCGCGAATGGCCTCGATCTGCCCGCGTGTGATCGGCTGGCGATAGGCGATCACGGAGAGCGTTTCGAGCGCGGCGGTGGTCAGCCGCACCTGCGTGGGCAGGCCGAGCAGCGCGGCGACGAAGCGGGCATGCTCTGGCGCCGAGACGAGTTGCGCGCTGGCGCCTATCAGCTGGGCGCGCACACCGCGGCCTGCGCGCTCCAGTTCGCTGGCCAGCTCGGCCACGGCGGCGCGCACCCGCGCCTCGTCAACGCCCGTCAGCCGCCGCAGCTCGGCATACTCCAGCGGCCGCCCGGCAACGAAGAGCAGGCTCTCGATCACACCGCGCAACTGCTGTGGCGCGAGCGCGTCGCCCGACGCCTCCAGCGCCAGCGGCGGCTGTGTGGCGCCCGCTGCGGGCGTCTGCGGCGTGGCGGCTGCGATAGCCTGGCGGGCGCGCTTCTGCTGTTCGCGCGCCACCTTCGGATCGCGCCTGGCGTCTGGCTTCGCCGGCTGAGCCTCGGCCTGCTCGCTGGGCGCGGACTCTGACGCTGGCGAGATGGGCGGGTCGGGCGTGTGTGGCATGCTGGGCGTCCTCATGGCGCTGCGGCGCGCTCGCTGGTTGATGGGCTGATACGGGCTGCTATGGGCTGCTATGGGCTGAGACGTAGTGACACTGGAACCAACTGTATCATGCGGGCGTCTCAGCCGTATAGCCTGAGCAGGGCGAGCCGCTTGCGCGGTCGGCGCGCCGTGCTATACTGGCTCTGGCGCGCTCGCTTCATCGCATTCTTGCCGCGCGCCGCCCGCTCAATCCAGGATCTTCGCGAGACTGTTCGTCATCATCAGCGCTCATCAGCACTCATCAGCACAGGCAAGCAGACGGGGGAGGCAAAATGATCGTTCCGCTCGCTGGGAGCGCCAGACTCAGACGCGTGCTCTCAGTTCTGGCGCTGGTCGGCGCGCTGGCGCTGATTCTCGGCGCGCAGGCGCCGGGCGCGCAGGCCGCCCCCCAGGCGAAGGGTGATCCCAACCCCATCTCGCTCGACATCACGCAGCCCGCGCCCACCAGTGGCATCGCCGAAGGGCCGGTTGGCGCGAATCTGTACGTGCAGGGGCAGGGGACCGCCGGTGACACCATCCAGATCGGCATCGCCACGCGCGCCGCTGGCTGCGCGACTGGCTTCGAGTCGCTGAACCTGAGCGCCAACGTGCAGAACAATGGCTCGTTTGCCGTCGCGTTCTCGTGGCCGCAGATCGCCAACAACGTCGGCGACCGCTACTACATCTGCGCGCAGGATACGACGGCCAGCGCGGTCGGCGCCTCGCAATCGCTCTTCCAGGTTGATTCCGCCAACCCACCAGCCATCTCGGCGACGGAGGTGAGTGATCCCAATGCGCCGACGCCTGGCCCGGGCACGCCGACCCCGACGCCGCTCAACCCTCCCGATGGCACGTTCTACGCTGGCGGCTTCATCGAGATCAAGGGCCAGAACTTCACCCCGGGCGGCACGGCCATCGAGATCATTGTGACTCCCGTGCAGATCTCGCCCTCCACCGCCACGCTGCCGCCACTGCAGATCGTCAAGGGCAACCCGCTTTCGAAGCGCGATGGCTCCTTCGACGTGATCGCGCAACTGCCCGCCACACAGACTGGCCCGCTCTACATCAACGCCACCTCGACCGATGGCGCCAGTACGGTGCTGCCAACGCTGGTGGGCAGCCAGTCGGCGAATATCACGTTGGCGCCGACGCCGACCCCGTCACCCTCACCGTCGCCCTCGCCGTCGGCGTCCGCGTCGGCCACGCCCGGCAATAAGAACACATCGCCTCCTGGCCCTGGCACGGGCAAGGTCATCGGCGCGATCGCGCTGGGTCTCTTCAGCGCCATCTTCTTCATCCTGGGCGTGGCGATGCTGGTCTCCGCCTCTGGCATGGGCGGCGGCGAGGCGCCGGGCAGCCGCCCGCAGTTGCGCTAGCGAACCCTCACCCCTACCCCTCTCCCAGAGGGCGAGGGGAATCTCGCCGCGTCTACGGGAGCGCTCCTGCGGCGAACGATCTTCTCACACGCGGTGAAGGAAGCCAGAACCGACGCGACTCCCGACGCCACGCGACATGCGGAATCCCTCCGCTCCCTCTTCCGCTGGGAGAGGGCTGGGGTGAGGGCGCGCCGCGTCACTCGCCTGATGATGAGGCGCTGAGGCGGGCGCGGATGGCATCGAGCGCGTCGGCCTCGCCGGGCGTCAGGCGCGGCTGGCCGTCACTGGAGGCCGTGAAAGCGTCGAGGCGCGTAGAGAGCAAATCGCAGAGCGCCAGCAGGGCAGCGCGCACGCTGGCAGCGTCCCACGTAGCCACGATGCGCGCGAGCAGCGCCTGCGTCTCTGGCGGCGCCGCCTGCTCGAACGCCTGCATGCCACGCTCGGCGTCGGGCATGGCCAGCTCCATCAGCAGGTCGCGCGCCTCCTCCAGCGAGGCCAGCGCCGACCAGAGCCGCCCGCGCGCCAGCGATTTAGAGACATAGAGCGCGGCGCGCACACACAGCGCCAGCAGCGTCGCTGGCTCCTGCGCCTCATATTGCGCATTGGCCAGCCCCGCCGCGCGAATCTGCTCCTCGGTCAGCCGCCCCCAGAGTACCTGCATGCTGCTGAGGATATTGGGGCTGGTAGCCGCCATCGGATGATAGCGAATGGAGAAATCGGCCAGCGAGGCCAGCACGACTTCGCCATCGTCGCCGCTCCGTGGCGCGATCAGCGCGGGTTGCTCGCCAATCGCCTCGCACAGCCGCATGATCTCGGCGACCGGCTCGATCTGGGCATCATCAGCAATCACGACATCGAGGTCGAGATCAGAGTCAGCGTGCCAGTTCCCACGCCCCACCGAGCCGAACACGATGAACGCCAGCGCCCACGGCTGCCACGCATGGTACGCCGTCATCGCGCGCAGCAGCCGCTGATGCTCTGCAGAACCAGGCCAGCTCGTCGGCATGTCTGAGGGATCCATCGTTGTTCGTCTCCTCTCACGCAGGGTCTGCGCGGCGGTTGCAACCGCTGGCCACCTTAGCGGCGCTTGCCCTTGCCACCCTTGCCACCCTTGCCGCCGCGCTGGGGATGCTGCGGGCGTTGCGCGCGGCGCTCCGTCCCATAGGAGGTGGTAGGCAGCGCCTCCAGCGCCTCGGCGGCGTGCTTAGCTGCGCCCTCGGCGCGGGCCGCCATGCTGGCGCCCTCCGTCACGCGCAACTGCCCCAGCAGCCCCGCCAGCAGCAGCGCGGGCCAGCCCAGCAGCCCTGGTCGTTGGCGAATCGTCAGCCGCAGCAGCGTCGCAGCGCCCGGCTCCTCGCCTGGGTCTTCGCCCTCTGTGCCGCCCTCGAATGACGCGGGCGAGAGCGCGCAGGTCCACTGCAGGTTGCCGCGCCACGCTGGATACGCCGTCTCCCAGGTGAACCGCTCGGGGGACTGATACTCCGCCAGCCGCATGGGGATGAGGCGGCCACGCTGGCGGGTCATGCTGAAGCGCCACGTCGCCCCGGCGCGCAGCGGGCGGACGGGCGGCTCTGGCAGCGCCACGCTGGCAAACCACTCGCCCGCGTGGCGCGGATCAACCAGCCACGCGAACACCGCCTCCCGCGGGCTGGCGACACGCGCCTCCGCGCTCCCCTCGCGCATCGTCCTCTGCTCCTTCGCGCCAGGCGCGAACCTCTCCCCCTACCCCCTTCCCTTCAGGGAGGGGACTATATTCGGGAGTGGTGGCGACTGGCAAGGCGGTTGGTTGATGAAACGCTTGCAACCGTTGACGTATCCTGGCCTGGGTTCCCCTCCCTTTTAGGGGAGGGGGCAGGGGGAGAGGTCCACGCGCCCACTCACTCAGACTATACGCGCCCTGGCGACCACGGCGGCTGGCAAGCAAAAGCCGCCGCGCGCGCGCCGCCGGAGCGCCATTGCTCCCACGGCTGGCGACACGGCGGCTGATGCGCCCCGCTTCATAGCCCCCGCGCAGTGAAGCTATCCCCTGGCTGCGCCGACACGCCCTCCCGCGGGAACCTGCGTGCGACCCAGCCTGCGGGCGCGCCGCGACTTGCCAATCAGCAGCACGGCGCATGAGAGAAGGAAGATCAGCAGCGAGACGGTCGTGCTGGCGCCAAACAGCGGGAACGGCTGGCGCTGCGTCAGGCCCGTCAGGTTGAACAGAATGTTCGAGAACGAGAGCGCCAGCGAGAAGATCCACAGCGTCAGCGCGCCGATGAACGCCACCAGCCCCAGAAAGCGGAAAACGTTGTCCGCCACGCGCAGCTCGAAGACCAGCATCATCAGCGCCAGCGTCAGCGCGATGGCCGCGCCCACCACCAGCGCCGCCGCCGCGCCCAGGTTCTGATATTGCAGCAACTCATGCAGTTGCCGGGCCGAGAGGGCGCAGGTCTTCGGATCAGGGAACGCGCCGTTCGTTGCCGCGCAGGTGCGCTGATCGCTCTGCAGGTGCAGATAGAAGGCGATATTTTGGGCTACCTGCCCCAGCGCGATCATGCAGACGAGGATCAGCAGCGGCCAGACGACATTGCGCAGCGCCAGCAGCAGATTGTCCATCGCGATGCGGATGCGCCGGTTGAGCGCGCCGCGCAGCGCGTCTATGATCGTGCCTGTCACCGAGACGGTCGCCGACTGGCGGCCACGCTCGGTCTGCTCGCCTGGCTGCACGACCTGCGTGCTGACCGCGCGCGTCTGCGTGTCCGTGGCGATAGCGGTTCCCGGCTCAGCGTCGGGCGTGGCTTCGGCATTCTGGCCGCTGGCGGCGTTGAGGGCGTTGGCGGTCGCGGTCAGCGCCAGCGTGATGAAGCCCAACGGCAGATAGATCAGCGCCTGAATCAGGTCGATCTTGCTCAGCGTCGGCGGATCCGCGAGGCCGCCGCCAGGAGCAACACAGTGCAGCGGCAGCGAGACCGTGCAGGTGTTGATGAGGTTCACGCCGATCTGCAACGCTTCAGCGATGGGATTGATGACCTCCGCGCGGAAGATCAGCGAGAGCACCGCCGCCAGCACGCCACCGGCGATCAGGTCGCCAGCGATCAACTCTGGCAGGGTCGGCAAATCAGCCGCCTCGCCGATCTCCAGCGTGCCAAAGCCCAGGTCGATGCGCCGCGCCGCGGGCTGGCCGCGCTGGCTGCGAATCCATCGGCGAATGGTGTCGAGCCAGAAGACGCCGATGACGCCAAAGTTGATGATGGCGTAGGTCCACGGACTCTGGCCGATCTGCGGGAGGACGAGATGGATGTTGAGCAGGTTGGTGAGGATGTAGCGCAGCAGGCCAGGATCGAGCGCCGAGAAGCCGACGAAGATCATGCAGATGATCGTCACCACCAGCGCCTCGGTGAGCAGGCGGCGCAGCCGGGGGTGCCGCAGCACGGCAATCTCCAGCGTGAAAACCAGCGCGCTAAACCACAGGAAGAGCGGCCACGCCTTGTGGAAGGCTTGCCCCAGCAGCGAGTGATCGTCGCCGTAGCCGAGGTAGCCCATCAGCGCGAAGGCCAGCACGCCCGCGATCGCCAGCGCCAGCACCAGCCCATGTGGGAAGCGCACTAGGATGCGGCGCTTGGTGGGATCGTACACATCCGTGATGGCGTGCTTGTCGTATCCCGGATTGCGAAAGACTCCAGACATCATGGGGCGCTACTCCTGTGGGCTCGTGGGCTGGCTGGCCTGCCCATCAGTTGGCGGCGTGTTCATCGGCGCGGTGTTGACCCGACGAGCACCCGCGCCGACCGTGGCGGGCTGGCGTGGGGGCGCCGCTGGCCGCCGACCGCCGCGCAGCAGCACGTAGCCGCCGAAGATGACCAGCGCGACGAACGACACGGCGGTCGCCCAACTCGGCGGATCGAACGGTCTGACGACGTGTTCATTGAACTGTTCGAGCAGGACATTGAAGCCCCACAGCGCCAGCGAGAAGATCCAGAAGGTCAGCAGCACGATGAAGCCGATCAGACCCAGGAACCGCAGCGAGTTGTCGGCCACGCGCCAGTCGAAGAGTACCAGCGCGGCGGAGAACACGATGGAGAGCGCGCTCACCAGTCCCCAGATCGCCGCCGGGATGATGAACGTCAGCACGGCGTTGAGGTCTTTGTGGGGCGCGTGCAGGTAGCCCTGGATGCCCACCGACAGGTAGTAGATGCCGTAGGTGGCCACAAACAGCAGGATCGGCCAGACGATGTTGCGCAGCGAGCGCCCCAGCCCCATGGCCAGCTCGCGCAGGCGGCGGTTGATGGCGGCGCGCAGCGCGTCCAGCACGGTCTCGGCGACACCAGTGGTGATCGGCGCCGCGACCGGCGCCCCCTCGGCGTTGACCTCAGAGACGGCTTTGGCCACGCCAATCGGCAGCGGCGCGCCGCCAATCGAGCCGAGGCCACCCAGCAGCGCCGCCAGCCCCAGCACCAGCAGGCCCACCGCGATGTAGGCCAGCGCCTGCGTCTGGTCGAGGAAGTTCAGCGTCACATACTGCACGCCCTGCGTCAGGCAGGCGGAGGGCGGAAACGAGACCGCCAGATTACAGTCGCCCAGCGGCGGGTGCGTGATGACGATGTGGTTCATCACCTGTGGCACGAAGAGGAGCGAGAGCAGGCCCGTCAGCACGGAGCCAGCGATCAGGTCGCCCGCGATCAGCTCGGCCATGCTGGGCTGGTCTTCTGGGTTCACCTTGTCGTCTATGCGCTCGCCCGTACTCAGGTCTACCTCTGGATGCAGGCGCAAGCCGTTGGCGCGCCGAATCCAGCGGCGGATGGTATCGACCCAGAAGATGATGATGATGGCGAAGTTAATCACCACATAGGTCAGCTGCTCATCCGCCAGCAGCGGCAAATAGCGTTGCAGGAACTGGCGGATGATGCCGGTGGGGGAGCGGATGACGTAGACGACGATCACCCAGAACAGGGCGATGATGAGGATCGCGATCAGCTGGCCGCGTAGCGCGCGGTTGCGAAAGATCGAGACCAGCAGCGTGATCATCAGCGCGCAGAACCACAGATAGAGTTCCCACGGATTCTTGAAGATCGCTGGGTCGCCCGGGTAGCCAAGGAAGCCAACCATCGCGAACGCGATCACGCCGGAGATGCCCAGCCCCAGCACGAGCCAGAGTGGGAAGGGCGCCAGGATCGTGCCGCGTTGTGTATCGTAGAGGTCGGTAATCGCGTGCGAACCTTCCAGCACGCTCGATCTGCCCATTGGTCACTCCTCCGCTGAGCCGACGCGCCCAGGGCGTCAGCGCCTCACCAGACGCCGACCCAACGCGCGGGGGCGCCGGGGCAGGGCTGAGGCGCAGCCTTTGTCGCAGGCATGGCCCCCCTACTATACATGCCAGCGGCGCAGTTGGAAAGTGCCAGATTGTCTCAGCCGCCGGGTTGCTCGCCGCTACGGGATGATGTAGCGGGCGCAGGCGCTAGCCAGGATACTGGTCGCTCGGCGGCGTGTAGGTGGGCGTCTGCGAGGGCTGCGTGGGAAACTGCGCGCCCGGATAGCCCGGCTGGCCCGGCTGCGGGGGGTAGGCGGGCTGGCCATATTGCCCTGGCTGTGGCGGATACGCCTGCTGCGATGGATACGCTGGCTGCCCATACCCTGGCTGTGGCGGATACGCTGGCTGTCCGTACCCCGGCTGTGGTGGATAGCCAGGCTGCGGCGGATAGCCCGGCTGGCCGTATCCCGGCTGTGGTGGATAGCCTGGCTGGCCGTATCCCGGCTGTGGCGGATAGCCCGGCTGGCCGTACATGCCCATCTGCTGCGCCTGGAGCTGGCGCGCCTGATAGGCGCTGACAGCGCGCATGCGCGAGACGCTCCAGAAGATGCGCGCGCCGCCGATCAGCAGCAGCACGACGCCGTAGAACAGGCTGCCGGAGTCCCCCGACGAGGCGCCATAGGCCAGCGTGCCCAGCCCGGCGAGAACGAAGACGATGCCCAGAATCAGGTAGAGGACGTTACCCGTCTTGCCGAGGAAACCCATCGCGCGACCCTCCTTCACCCGCCCGCCACGTCCAGATGGTCATCGAGACCATGTGGCGAGCGGCGGGGTAACAGGAGGCATTGTACGGGGGCGCCGCCTGCCGGTCAAGCGGCGCCGAGGAGAGCCGAGGAGATGCGGGCAAGGGGCCAGGTCTGCGAACCTGTTTGGCGGTACACGGCCGTGTAGGCTTGCGGGCTCTCGGCCAGCACACGACGCCTTCCAATCGCGTCTAGCCTACGCGAACCAGCCATCCGCGCCTGGCTCACGACCCGCTGCGATGCGTGGCTGGTACTGCTGGGCAAAGAGCTGGCTGACCAGCTCGCGCCGGCTGCGAACGCCGACCTTCTCAAAGACCGCCTTGAGATGATCCTGCACTGTGTTTGCTGTGATATGAAACGCCTCGGCCATCTCTGTCGTTGTC
>JAICVT010000356.1 GCA_025935235.1 Ktedonobacterales bacterium
ACGTTTCCGCTCATGTCTTCCGCGCCGCATGGGCTAGCGCCACTTTTCCGCCCCGCGCGCAGATTTTCCTCACGCGGTCCATACCAGCCTACTGGTGTCGTTGTCCCCTGATTGCTGGCATCGGCGTTACAGCGAGTCGCATCGAATTCGTCACCCCAGGGATAGATGCGGTCGTTCGCTCCGCCTTCGGACTCGAAGCGGGCGGCCTTCTCCCAGATGGCTTCACTGGGCAATCGCCAGGGCTGTCCACTCACGTCCGACAACCAATCGACATACTTGGACGCAAAGAACCAGATGATCCCGCAGACAGGATGGTCAGGGTGCTTCAGCTGTTCTGACCAGTCCATGCCGTTGTTGCTCTTCGTCGGACGACTGATACTGCTATTGGCGGCGAGAAAACACGCAAACTCCGCGACAGTGACGGGATAACGCGCGATCTGGACGGCGGGCAGGTCAATGGTGACGCGATTCACCTCATTATCTTGAGCGTTCTTGTCGCGGTTCTTGTCGCTGCCCAGGGTGAATGGCCCGGCTGGCAGCGGGCAGGTCGGCGGCGTGATCCACTCGACGCCATCGCGCGTGTGGATGCGGAAGCCGAGCCGAGCCAGCCGCGCGGGCAGGCTGATCAGTTCCGCCCGCGCCTGTGCGACCCGCCGCGTCTGTGCAGCGTCCTCGCCAGCCGCCTTCTTCGCGGCATCCAGCGCCGTCTCAATCTCCGTTCTCGGCGCATCCGCCGCCTGAAGCATGCGCGCCAGCGCGAGATGATCGGCGGGGCTGGCGTCCACCCGTGCGGCGAGCGTCCGCGCCACAGCCAGCGCTTCATCCGCGCGGTTCTGCCGCGCAAGCAGCTCCATAAGCGCGCTCAGGCGCGTCGGCGCGTTTGGCGCCAGCAGCAGCTCATCTTCCACGTTGATCAGCGCATCTTCCCAGCGTGCGGCGCTGATGAGGGCGGCGCGCCGGTCGGCGAGCAGGGCAAGCCGCGCGGGCAGATCTTCGCGCGCGATCAGGGCGCGCGCCCGGTCGAAGGCCGCCAGCGCGTCGCGCTCGTGGTCGGCGGCGACGGCCAGGTTCGCCTCGCCACCAACGGCGCGCTGTTGAGCGGCAATCGCCGTGTGCGCGCGGCCCTGCATCTGCCAGAGATCGGCGCGCAGCGGGTTCTGTGTTGCAGCCTGTTTGGCGGCGTCGAGCGCGTCGCTCCATCGGCCAGCGCCCGCATAGGCCTGCGCCAGATCAGCCAGTTCAGAGACTGTTCGCGATTTGCCAGCCAGCGAGAAGGCGAACTCCATCTTAATGATGGCGTCGTTCCAGTGGCTTGCCAGCGTCTCCGCGCGAGCCTCAGCCACCAGCCGCCGCGCCAGCTCAGCCTCTGGAGTTTCGGCGGCTCCGGCTACCCCGCCGACCACGCCTGATACCGCGCCGACGACATCATGATGGCCCGGGAGGTGGCTTACGCGAGTGGCATCCTGTTGAGCCACAGGCGGATACGATGGATGAGATGGAATCGCTGGAGCGGCGGCTTCCGGCAGCGGCACGGAGTTGAGGGCGCGAATGGCGCGCGCTACGGCCTCATCCACCGACAAGCCGACCGCATCAATCCAGAGTACGCTGTTGAGGAATGGCGGCAGCTCGCACGGCGCGAGGCGCATCGGCAGCAGCATGCGCGAGCGGTCCTGCGCCATCAGGCCGAGGTACGCCGCGATCTCCAGATCGACCCAGAAGGAGTCGAGCGCGGCGGGTGTGACGAAGACAATCAGCGCCTCGCGCGCCTGCAATTCACGCTGCAGGACGGTCGTCAGCCGGTGGCCCTCGGGCGCGTTGTCGAGGTCGTACCAGATGTCAACCGCGCTGGCGCGCAGCTTCTCCGCATACGGCGTGCAGAGCGCGTTATCCGCATGGGCGTGGCTGATGAAACAGCGACGCGCGGAGCCACGAGTCGGCGGTGTCATTCGGCGCCCCCTGCTCCCATCCCTCACAGCGATCAGCTAGCGCTAGCTAGGGAGTAGTATATCATGCTGCGTTAGCGGCAACCTGCCTGGCGCTACTCTTTTCGTTTGCGCAGCAGCGCCTCGTTGAGCGAGCCGGTGCGGTAGCCCGCCAGGTCGAGCGTGACGTAGAGGTAGCCCGCCGCGCACGGCAGCCACCGATCACAAATGCTCTTGCCTGAGAGGTATGATAAACTGCAGGGCGACGATGGTGAGGGAGATGGCATGCCGCGCAAGATTCGCCAACTCAAACGCGACCTGCGCCGCGCTGGCGCGTATTTGGAGCGTGAGCGCGGAGATCACGAAAAGTGGAAGCATCCGCTCGTGACCGACTACTTCGTTGAGCTATCTGGCGCTGACGGCGACGACGCCTTGCGCTACCAGGAACAGCAGGTTCAAGAGCTACTGAGGCGGATTCAGCGCGCCTCCAAGAAGTGAGAGCGTCATTCGCTATGGGTACTGGAGTCAGGCATACAGCGCAGGCGCCAACATCGCTGCGCTACAGCATGCTGATCGAGTGGAGCGATGCGGATCAGGCATACATTGTGACATTGCCTGAGTGGGAGCGCGTGGGGGCGTTGGCGCATGCGGATGGCGCGACGTATGCCGAGGCCGCACAGAAAGGCCAGGAACTGATCGAATTCCTGTTCGAGGCTGCTCAGAGCGACGGGGATCGCATCCCAACGCCAGCAGGCTTCGACGCCCATGCCTACGCGCCCGGCGAGACCGCCGAGGAAGTGGCAACTGAGAATGAACGACTCGCCAGCGAGATCGAGAAGCATCCCGCGCCGCACATCTAATTGGATAGAGCTAGCTCCCATTCTCTCTACAAGCGCAACGGCTACTCTTCTCGTTTGCGCAGCAGCGCCTCGTTGAGCGAGCCGGTGCGGTAGCCCGCCAGGTCGAGCGTGACGTAGAGGTAGCCCGCCGCCCGCACGGCAGCCACTATCTGTGTGCGCAGCTCGTCATCCAGCAGGCGCGGGAAGTCGGCGGGGGCGATTTCGATGCGCGCGATGCGGTCGTGGTGGCGCACGCGCACCTGCCGCAGCCCCAGCCCGCGCAGCGCCCGCTCCGCGCGCCCGATCTGGCGCAGCGCCTCCACCGTCACCGCCGTGCCATAGGGGATGCGCGAGGAGTAGCAGGCCAGGGCGGGCTTATCCCACACGGGAACGCCGAGGTAGCGCGCCAGCTCGCGAATCTCCGGCTTGCCGAGCGCGGCGTCATCCAGCGGGGCGGCCACCTGGCGCTCGCGGGCGGCGCGCTGGCCGGGGCGCCAATCGCCGTGGTCGTCGCGATTCATGCCATAGGCGATGTGCGCCAGCCCCAGGCGCTTTGCCAGCGGCTCCAACTGATCGAACAGCTCGGTCTTGCAGAAGTAGCAGCGATCGGCGGCATTGGCGGTGTAGCGCGGATCGTCCAGCTCGTGCGTTTCGAGCTGCTCGACCCGCGCGCCGATCGTCCGCGCCACGGCCAGCGCCTCGCGCGTCTCCTCTTCGTCGTAGGCTTCGGAGGAGGCCAGCGCGCCGACCGCGCGGTCGCCCAGCTCATCGGCCGCCACCTTCAGCAGCAGCGCGCTATCCACGCCGCCAGAGTAGGCCACCAGCACAGACCCCAGCTCGCGGACGATCGCGCGCAGCCGCGCATACTTCGCCGCTACCTCCGGGCTGAGCGCCGCCTGATTCTCTGCCGCCGTCGCTGCTGTCTGCTCGACGCCATTCGCCATGTTCTGCCTGCATCCTCGCGCGGGGCGTCGCGCGTCCTGATCTGACCCTGAAGCGTTTTCGCCGACTCTCATTGTATGCGGGCTGGCGTGGCGGCGTCAAAGCGGGTCAAACGGCCAGAGACGGCCAGAACCCCACGCCAGCGAACCGGCGTGGGGTCCCGTTGAGGAACGCTATTCGGTTGTGGGTCAGTTCAGGATGGCGGTCAGCGCGGGATCAGTGGCGCCCTCGTCGAGCGGCAGATCGCGCAATCCCAGGCTAAACCGACCCTTCAGCGCGCGGCTGAGGCGCAGGTGATGCGCCTGCTCGGTCGCGAGGCTGGCGCGGGCCTCAGCCTGCCGCTGCTCGCGCACGAAGCGCCGCGCCTGGACCATCGCCAGGCGGTAGTGCTCGCGCTGATCGCGATGGTACAGCTCCAGCTCGTACGGCGCGCCATCCTGCGGGCCACCACGCGCCCAGGTGATGAGCCGACTGAAGCCGTTGCCCTGGGTCAGCGGGCGGCTCTGGGTCGGCAGGCGTGTCTCCGCGACCTCGCGCCGCACGGTGTCGGCCAGCAAGTCGAGTCGCGCCTGATCGAGCC
>JAICVT010000509.1 GCA_025935235.1 Ktedonobacterales bacterium
GCCCGCAGCCCGCGCGCGATGAAGCGCATTACCGTCTCGAAGACATCGTCGGGGATCGCACTCGGCGTGGCGCCCGCCTGTTGGCCTGCCGCCTGACCTGCCGCCTCGCTCACCGCCTCTTGCTCGCTCGGCCAGATCAGCCAGCGCAGCGCCAGAAAGTGGCCGATTCCCATCAGCGCGTAGGCCAGCCCCTCCACATGCGCCGGGCGTAGCTGCCCCTCGCGCATGGCGCTGGCCAGGCCGCGCTCATAGCCCAGGCTGATGCGCCGATAGTATTCGCGCGCCGCCTCCGGCGCGACCCGCCCGGCCTCCTCGACGATGCGATAGATGCGGCGATGCTCATAGACGAAGCGGAAGAACGCCTCGAAGCCCTTGCGCTCCGCCTTCAGCCGGTCTGGCTCGCTCTGGATGGCCGCCGAGGTCGCTGTGCGCAGCCGCTCGCCGATGTCCTCCACCAGTTCGACAAACGTCTCGCGCTTGGAGTGGAAGTAGATATAGAAGGTACCCTGCGCAACCCCCGCCCGGCGCGTGATCTCGGAGACGCTGGCTTCGTAGTAGCCCATCTCGCCAAAGACCTCTTCGGCGGCGTCCAGCAGGCGGCGACGGGTCGCTTCTCCGCGCGGGGTGGCTGGCACGAGCGGCGCATGCGAATTGCGCGCTGAAGCCGCGTCAACGTCTGCCATGCCATCTCCTCTCGCGTTTCGCGCATCCCTTTGGCGCCTACCGCACGCCCTCCCTGCCTGACAGGCAAGCGCTATCACCTGCAGAGAGCCAGCGGTATCATCGCACAGGTAAGGGCGCGACGGCCAGCGCGGCCTCACCCCCCAGCCCCTCTCCCATGGGGCGAGGGGGAGCCGAAATGGAACCTCACCCCCAGCGCGCTCTCCCGCTGAACGAGGGGAAGCCAGCGGCGACACGACGGCGCCCGTAGCTCCCCTCTCCTGCCTTGGCGGGGGAGGGGCTGGAGGAGGGGGCGCTAGTGCGCCGTCCAGCCGCAATCAATCGTGACGGCGCTGCCCGTCACGCCGGAGGCGGCGTCGGAGCAGAGGAAGGCGATGTAGTCCGCCACCTCGACTGGCTCCAGCAGGCGGTGGATGGCCGCCTCGGCGACCATGATCTTCTCAACCACCTCCGACTCCGGGATGCCGTGCGTGCGCGCCTGGTCGCCGATCTGCTTCTCGACCAGCGCCGTGCGCACGTAGGAGGGGCAGATGCAGTTGCAGGTGACGCCGTGCTCGGCGCCCTCCAGCGCGGTCACGCGGGTCAAACCGAGCAGCCCATGCTTGGCGCTGACATAGGCCGACTTGTAGGCCGAGGCGCGCAGCGAATGCACCGAGCCGATGTTGACGATGCGCCCCCAGCCGCGCGTGTACATCCCCGGCAGCGCGGCCTGGGTCAGCAGGAACGGCGCGGTCAGCATCAGCTCGATCAGCAGCCGCCACTTCGCCTCGGGAAAGTCCGTGATCGGCGCAACATGCTGGATGCCCGCGTTGTTGACCAGAATGTCGAGCTGGCCGCGCTCCGCGATGGTTCGCTCGACCGCCTGATGCGCTCCACCCGGCTGCGCCAGATCAATGGCGATGAACGCGGCGCCCTCGATTTTGGCCGCCTCGGCCTGCCCGCGCTCGGCGTCAATGTCGGCCAGCGTCACCCGCGCGCCAGCGCGCGCCAGCGCCTGCGCCGTGGCCAGCCCGATGCCCGCCGCCGCGCCGGTGACGAGCGCGACCTTGCCCTCCAGTGAACTCATGTGATCAATCCTCCGATCTATGCTCCGATCATCCTTCCGACATCAGCGCCCGCGCGTCAGGAACGCGAAGAAGGCCTCGCGGAAGCGCTCGGGCTTTTCGATGTGTGGCGAGTGGCCGCAATCGGGAATCACGACCTCCTCATAGCGCCCGCCCGCCGCCTGATAGGCGTCGAGCAGATGGCGCATCTGCGCGACCATCGGCTGCGAGGGGTAGACCGCCGCGCCGGGCCAGCCGGGTACGTAGCCCAGCCCGCCGAGTGTGCCGAAATCGAGGAACGAGGTGTCGGAGACGATCTGGTCGTCGGCGCCGCGCACCCACAGCACATCCGGCGCGCCTGCCCCCGCGCCGCTCGCCACGCCCGCGAACCCGCTCAGGTCGCACAGCCCCGCCGCGATGGCATTGTTGACGCCCGCCTTGCCTGGGCGCACGCCGGGCCAGTTGTCCGAGGTCCGCGTGTCGCCGGGGTAATTCTCGTCGCCCAGCGCCATGCGCAGCATCTCATCCACGAACACCTCCTCGCGCTCTGGCGCCACGCGGAACGGCGGCTTGAAGTAGAAGGCGTTCATCACATTGCGCGGCGAGTTGGGCGACTCCGCGCCGCGATCGTTGTCCTTGAGACGCTGCACATAGTCGGCGTTGGCCGTGCCGCCACCGGAGCCTGCGCCATCGGGCCAGCAGAGCGCGCCAGCGGCGTCTTTCGTGCCGCCAAACCCAAACGGCGACATCGGATCAATCAGCGTCAGCGAGGCGACATTCTCCGGGTGGTCAGTGGCGTATTGCAGC
>JAICVT010000138.1 GCA_025935235.1 Ktedonobacterales bacterium
GTGCTGTCTGCTCACTGACTTTGGCGTGCTTGACCTATCGTCAATGGCTGAGGGAATGCCCGACCAGTAGAGATCGCAGGTGCGTACTCCAACCGAACCTCAGGCCATCAGGTATGAAGCAAAATAATGGCTTCCAGATCTCGAAGTATGTCACGAGGCTTCCTGCGTGACAGTCAGATAGGCATTGAACGTGACAATGGAGCCCAGGTCCTCTTGAACGACGACCTCTCGCGCCTGAACTGAGTGAGGTCGAGGTGCCGCCACCGTGACCACCGGCCGGTGGCGGGCGGGCTGAGCGGTGCGGCGGGCCAGATCGCGCAGAACGTCACGCATGGCCAGCCCTGGAACCAGAACCTCGATCAGGCCACCGCCCAAGGGCTGGCAGCCGGTGGCGCGCTAGGGCTGGCGGGCGTCGGGCTCAGCGCCGCCACCGACGCGCTCAGCAGCGCCGACGCCACCGCCACCGATGGCGCGCTGGCGGCCACCAACTCCACCACCACCGATGGCACGCTGCCCACCGACACGACCGACGCGACCGACTCATCCACCACCTCCGCCGCCTGCGCGGGTGGCCTCTCCTTCTCCGCTGACACCCTGGTGCAGACGCCCAGCGGCGAGCAGCCCATCGCCCGCCTGCAAGTGGGCGAGCACGTTACCAGCTATGACCCGACGACCGGCAAGGCCACCACCCAGACCATCACCCACGTCTTCGTCAATCAGGACAGCGATCGGCTGGATGTGACGCTGGCCCTGCCTGCCACCGACAGCGCCGCGCTCGCCTCCTGGCTGCTGGTCGGGCGCTAGCGGGTGGCGCTCGCCTCGGCTGTCACCGCACGGGCGAGCGCGAGGCGGGTGCGCGCGATGCGCTCGCGGTATTCGTCCTCCGGCTGGCGGCCGCCGCGCTTGGGCGGATCACCCATCGCCACGTGCCACTTGCGGAAGGCCAGCCCCGTCTCGATCTGGAAGAGCGCCCGCGCGATCAGATAGGCGCGCGGGCCATAGCTCAGCCCATAGCGCCGCTCCACCCGCGAGCGCAGCCGAGCATCTTGCGCGAAGAGATATTCATCGGGGCTGACGACCCCCGCCAGCACCTCCGACGCCAGATAGGCGCGTATAATGGCCGCCTCGCGCCGCAGCGCCGCGAGCGCCATCGTCAGCAGCGCCAGCTCCGCCAGCAGCAGCGGCAGATAGCCCGCCAGCGTCGCCACCAGCGGCAGCGCGCCGCCTAACGCGCGCAGCGCCGCCAGCGGCCCCAGTGATCCCGCTGGGGCCTGGCGCGCGCTCATCGCCGCGCTGGAGCTGAGCGCGACGAAGTCGAAGTAGGTGTGCAGGACGATGGCGCCGAGCAGGCCGCCGAGCGGCGCCAGCCAGCGCGCGCGTCGGCTGCGCGTCTCGCGGATGTAGCCCAGCCCGGCGCCAAAGAGCGCGCTGAAGGTCGAGTGGCCCAGCCAGCCCAGCGCGATGCGCCCCAGGATCAGAATGCCCAGGTCGGAGCGCGGCGCCACCGCGAAATAGACGAAGTTCTCGACCATCGCGAAACCCGCGCCGACCAGCGCGCCATAGACGATGCCATCGGTCACGTTGTCGAACTCATCGCGCAAGAGCAGCAGCAGCAGCAGCAGCCCGAGGCCCTTGGCCAGCTCTTCCGTCACCCCCGCCACCGCCGCCTGCGTCGCCGCGCGCGTCAGCGCGAGCGCCGCGCCGTGCGCGCCGAGCCAGCCAATCAGCGCGCCATTCAGCCCGCGCTCGATGAAGAGCGTCGGCGGGATCGCGATCACCGCGCCCCACAGAAACATCCCCAGCATCGTCAGCAGCGGCTCGCGCTCGTAGCGGTCGAGCGCACCGATCAGCAGCGCCACGCCCAGCGCCGGAGCCAGCGGAATCGCCAGCGCCGTCAGCGCCTGGCGCAGCCCGCCGTTGGCCAGCGCCACCTGCCCCGCCAGCGTCGCCAGATCGAGCGTGATGATGGCGCTGGCCAGGAAGACCAGCAGCCCGATCAGCGCCAGCGCCCACCACGCGCCGCGGCTCAGTCGCCCCGTCAGCGCGAATTGCAGCGTGACGCCCGGCGTCAGGGGATTTGTGCTCATCGCTCCCGCGCCCGCTCCGGCGCCCGCCTCGACGCCCGCCTCGACGCTCGCCATGCGCTGCGCGAGATCCCACGGCGCCTCGTCGGCGGGCGCGCTGTGGGGGGTGGGCGCTAGCAATTGCAGGCAGGTGTAGCCCAGCCGCAGGATGTCTCCCGGCTCGATCGCCGCGCTCTCGCCCGCGTCTACCAGTCTTCCCGCCACCCAGAAGGAGTTGCGCTCGGAGACATTGGTGATGCGCCAGCCGCCATCGCGCAGCGTCAGCACGGCGTGCTCGCGCGAGACGCTGGGATCGAGCAGCGTGATAGCGTTGTCGAGCGAGCGACCAATCGTAGTGGCCAGCAGGGTGACGGGGTAGACGCGCTCCGACTCGATCAGCGGCGCGTTGAACTCCAGCGGCACGGTCGGCTGGTTCGGCTCGCCCGCTGTGCGTGGCCCTCCGGTCTGCGCGGCCAGCAGCCCCTGCGCGCCCTCGCCGCTCAGCCCCGCGTCGGCGGGATTGACGACACGCAACGCGCCCAGCGTTATGCCGCTGAGCGCGAGGAGTAGCGATCCTGTCGTCTTCTGGGTGTGCGCCTGGGTCACATTTCGCTCCACCGCGCCATCCGCGTAACGAGCCGACCAAGCCGATCAGGCCGACCTCTTGCCCCGGCCTGGGGGTCGCCCACGCATGCTAGCACATCATCTGGAGCTTGTATAGCGGACACGATCCGCCCGCCAGCCTAGTCCACCGGCTCGGCGGTCACCGACTCCGCGGCGGGCGGCAGCTCGGGCGTCATCTGCGCCGACTCGGCGGGATGCTCCTCACGGTAGCGGCGATAGTAGCGCGTGAACATGTCGTTGATCTGCTGGCGCGAGAGCCGTTTGCCATGCTCATAATATTCGATGGCGACCTGGCCCAGCGCATAGGTGCCCGCCGCCGCGATGGCGCCTGAGACCAGATCACCGCCGATCGGCGCCGCCTTGGCCAACTCCTCCGCCAGATAGCGCATCACCAGCCCGCCCGCCACCGTCGAGAGGATCTCGCGCAGGTGCGCCGCGCTGATCGGCTCGCCATAGACCGCCGCGATGCGTAGCGTCATGCGAATCTGGTTGCTCAGCAGGATCGGGATGTCTACCAGCGGGATCGGCTGGAGGCCCGCCGCCAGGCTCACCAGCGTAGCCGCGCGCACCAGCTTGTTCGCCGCGCGCCGCCGATATTGCGGCAGCAGGCGTCCCAGCGCCAGCGCCGCCTCCGGGCTGGTGTTGATGATCGCCGGGATCAGCTCCTCGGCGATGTTGTCGCCGGTCTGCGCCGAGATGGGCGTCACGTCGCTCACATGCAGCCGCGCCGCCGTGCGCGCCGCCAGCTCATCCACATCGCCGGCCAGCAGGTCAGTCTTGTTCAGCGCCACGATGAAGGGCCGCTCGCTCTCGCGCAGTTGCTTGATGATCTCGGCATCGCGCGAGCGCACGCCCTCGGTGGCGTCGAGCAGATAGAGCACCGCCGACGATTCGTCTATCGCCTGGCGCTGCATCTCGGGCAGGTGGCCTGGGGTGTCTATCAGAGCGAAGGGGCCAAACGCGCCGCGCACGAACTCCGTCGTGGCGCCCGCCTGCGGCGAGACATACGAGAGGTACTGCCCTTGCAGCGTGTTGAACAGCGTGGACTTGCCGGAGTTCGGCATCCCCACGATCGCCACTTTGCGATCCAGTTCGCCCGCAATCTCCTCCTGCGCCTCGCGCCAGTCCACCGCTGAGACGAATTTGCGGATGGTCGCCAGGCTGGAGGGGATGCCCGCCAGCGTCGAGAGCGTCAGCAGACTCTTCATGCGGCTGCCAAGCTTGCCCCCGCCTTTTCCCTGCGCCATTTCGGTACCCCCGTTTCCGTCGCTGCTCATGCGCTGCTTCGCCATGCGTTTTCGCCATGCGTTATAGCACGTTTGCGTTATCCGCGTTGTCCGCGCGCGCGCTCGTGTTCCGCCTGCCAGGACAGCCGCGCCGCCTGGGCCGCGCGCAGTTCTGCCTCGATGGCTCCCGCGTCGCCCCGCGCGATGCGCTCGCGCAGGCGAGCCAGCGTCGCGGTGAAGGCGTCGAGCCGGGCCAGCAGCGGCCCGCGATTGGCCAGCAGGATGTCGCGTCCCATTAGCGGATCGCCCGCCGCCACGCGCGTCGCGTCGCGATAGCCGCCCGCCGCCAGTTGCGCCATCGTCGCCCAGTCGTCGGCGTCGGCCAGTGTCTCGGTCAGCGCGACGGCCAGCGCCAGCGGCAGATGGCTGATGCCCGCCACGGCGTCATCGTGCGCCTCGGCGGCCATTTCCACTGGCTCGGCGCCCAGCGCCACCACCAGCGCGCGCAGGCGGGCCAGCGCATCGGGCGCGGTCGCGGCGGTTGGCGTCAGAACCCAGCGCGCCCCGCGCAAGAGCGCCTCCGTGGCCGCTTCGATGCCTGCGCGCTCGCTGCCCGCCATCGGATGCCCGCCGACATAGCGCTCCGCCAGCGCGGGCGTCCGCTCGCCCAGTGTCTCAGCCAGCGCGACCAGTGGCGCCTTGACGCTGCACATATCGGTCACTACCACATCTGGCGCCAGATGCGCCGCGTGCTCGACCACGGCCCGCAGAACCCGCTCGGCGGCGAGTGTCGGCGCAGCGATGACCACCAGCCTCGCCGCGTCAATGGCCTCGGCGAGGCTGGCGCAGGCCAGATCGAGCGCGCCACGCGCCACCGCGCGCTCCGCCACGCCCGGCGCCGCATCGTAGCCGACGACCTCGCTGGCGTCAAGCGCGCCCACCGCTCTGGCCGCACGCAGCGCCAGCCCTAGTGAGCCACCCATCAGCCCCATCCCGATGATCGCCACGCGCCCGAATTCGGCGAGCGGGGGCGCGACCCGCGAGTCGTCCGTCATCGGCGCCTTCCGTTCTTTCCGCGTCGCGGCCATCAGTCGCGGCCATCAGTGGCCACCGCGATTGCTCAGCGTCGGCCTCACAGGCGTATACGGATGGGCCAGCGCGCGGGTGAGAGCGTGGCAGCGTGAAGCGCCGTGGCTCCCCTCTCCCGCCTTGGCGGGGAGGGGTTGGGGTGGAGGCGCTCAGTTTCCGGTTGCGGTGGCCGCCGATGTGGCCGCTGGCGTCGCCGTCGGCGCGGGCGCGGTTGGCTGCCAGTCGACATTCGCCTTCAACTTGGAGAAATAGCCCTGGAGGGTCGCGGTGGGCAGATGCGAGGCGATGGTGATGCTGGCGTCGCCCAGCGTGCCGATGCAGATCGTGGTCGCCTGACTGCCTGTCTGCACCTGGCTCTTGGCGCACTGCGGCGTAGTCGAGACGGTTCCGCGCTTGGGCGCCTCCGAGAAGCTGAGCGGGCCGCTGCCGGGCAGCACCCAGGTGATGCTGAGGTGCGCGCCGAAGATCGGATCATGGATCGAGCCGCCGACCAGATCGAGGCACGCGCCGCTGGGCAGCGAGGCGGGCAGATATGGCGTGAAGCCAAGCTCACCCTTCACGGCGCCCCAATCGGTGAGCGCCTGCTGCGAGGGCTGGCTGTCATCCTGAAAGCTGATCAGCGGCTGATCGCACCAGGGGAGCGCGCTCAGGCTCTGGTCGGTGTTCGCGACGCCGCTCCCGCCGCCACCCAGGCTCAGGCTGCAGCCCGCCAGCGCCAGCAGCGCCAGTCCCAGGATGCCTCGCGCGATGACCGCCGGAATGACCCGTGGGATCGTCGGGAGCGTCACGCGCGCCCGATTGGCGGACTTCGTCCATGCCCCTGTCGCCCGTGCCGCGCGTCTTGCGTTCATGCCGCTGCGCCCCTCCATCATGCTCTGCTCACGCTCTGCTCACGCTCTGCTCTGGCGGCTCGTGCGCCGCGCTCATCCACTATAACGTACAAGCATCGTCTCGAGGGTGACGGATAGCTACCCGGCGCTAGCGGTGTACGCGCGTCTGCCGATTCCGCGTCCTGAGCGCCCTGGCGCGCTGGCGCCACACGGGCGTCACGTCCGCGTCACACAGGTGTTACACTATGCGTGTGGAGCGCGGACGCGGGAGGCGTGTGATGCTGTTGTGATGCTCATGCCAGCGGCCTTAGCGGGTGCGTCTCACAGATCGCTCACGGCTCCTATCGAGGATGGTTCAGCGTGGATCAGAAGGTATCGGATGAACTGAGCGCACAGCGCGCGAAGCTGGAGCAGGCGCCCACACGCTGTGTCATCTGCCAGCATCGCCTGGGGCGCTCGATCCACTTTCTGGAAGAGACCGGCGATGTGCCAGAGCCGCGCCAATCCTGGGCGCTGTGCGACGCCTGCAATGACGCCGTGCGCGAGCAGATGCGCCTCTCGCCGGTGCGCGGCAGTCTGCGGCTGCGGGTCGCGATTGGCCTGGTCGCCACCGAGCGCTCGCCCGCCGCCCGCCGCACGCATCTCGGCGAGCTCACCGATCAACGCTGGGAGAAGCTGCTCTTCTGGGCGTTCCTGCTCTTCATGCTGGGCCACCTTGCCCTGATCGTCATCATCGCCCAGATCGCCAAATAGGCTACAGACCTTCCGACTGAAAGAGAACATGCGGCACATGGCTGAGACGCTGACGACCTCCTCCTCGCCCGTTCACGCTACCTGGTCGCGCTGGCGCATTGCCGCGCTCGTCGCGGGTGACGCCATCTCGTTCCTCGTCTTCGCCGGCGTCGGACGCAACACCCACGGCGAGGTATCGGGGCTGGGCGCGCTGGCGCAGGTCGCGCTGACGGCGCTGCCCTTCGCGGTGGGCTGGTTCCTCGTCTCGCCGTGGGTGGGCGCCTATCGTCGCGCCGCCACCACCGGCCTGCGCCGCATGCTGGCGCGCACAGAGCTGGCGTGGCTGGCCAGCTACCCCGTCGCGCTGATCCTGCGCTTCGTCTTCGCGCCCGACCCCAGCCTGACCCCCACGCAGATCATCAGCTTCGCCCTCGTCATCCTGTTTGCCAATGCGCTCTTCCTCGGCGTCTGGCGCTCAGCCTTCGCGCTGGTCGAGGGGCTGGTAGCCGTCCGCCGCGCGAGCTGAGCCAGGCGCACAGCGTCAGTGGCGCCCGGCGAACCTCTCCCCCTGCCCCCTCCCCTAATAGGGAGGGGAACTCGTGGTAAGGGTCGCGGTGTGGGCGCGCAACGGGGTGATTCGCGCATTGCATACGCGCCAACACTCGGCCGTCGTATCGCTCGGCCAGCGGTTCGCCTGGCTCTGGCATCGAATCCTGGCCTGCGTTCCCCTCCCTGAAGGGGAGGGGGCAAGGGGAGAGGTTCGCGCTGTGCTACAATGCGGTGGATTTTCCCGGCTTCCGCGCGCCCGCATGGCGCGAGCGGGAAGAAGACCGAGGAGGCGCCGCATGCTCCACTACAAGGCCTTCAGCAGCGAGTTGACCGACGCCGACGCGCTGGCTCGGTTGCAGACGACGATCAACGCCTGGCTGGATGAAGCGCATCCGATGGTGCATACCATGACCCAATCGCCGTGTGGCGCGGGCGCGCTGGTGAGCTTCCTCTACGAAGACGACGAGGAGCAGCGCGAGCGCGTCGCCACTGCGGAGGCCGAGGCGAGCTTCGAGCCGAGCCGCTCGATCAGCGACGAGCTGATGATTACCCTGCTGCCACAGATGGAGCTTCCATACTAACCATGTCACATCACGGGCCACACCACGGGCGTCGCCACGACGCGGATGCCAGCTTGCCCTACGTCGTCTATAGCACGCCCGATGGCGAGGTCGGTGAGCGGCGTGGGCTGCGCGCGGTGGATTTCACCGGCGCCCCGCTCGACCCGCGCGACCTGATCCCGCTGCCCGATGGCGCGACGCTCTCGATGATGCCACAGCGGCTGGCGGTGGGGCTGGACGCCAGCGGCGAGCGGCAGGTGGTCGGCGAGCGCCACGGCTGGGCGCTGGCCGCGCTGCTGCCGATTGGCTACATGCGCACCCGCCTGCCCGCCTATGAGAAGACGCCCGGAACCGAGCCGCTGCCCTTCTTCGGCTACACCGCCATCGCGGGCTGGCGCGGCGATCTCTACGTCGCCGCGATCCAGACCGATGACCCCGACCGCTGGATTGACCACAACTATCCACTGCGCAAGCTGGAGCGACTGGTGCGCGAGCGGCTGGCTGCGGAGCCGGAGAATCGCGCGCTGGCGCATCACGCCCACTGCGCGCTTGATTATCGCTGCCCCACCGCCAGCAACCTCTTCTTCCGCCGCTGGGAGGGCGCGGTGGCCGTCTCGCCGGGCTGCAACGCCCGCTGCATCGGTTGCATCTCCAAGCAGGATGAAGACAACCTCGTCTCGCCGCAAGATCGCCTGCTCTTCATCCCGTCGGTCGAGGATGTGGTGGCCCTTGGCGTGGCGCATCTGGAGCAAAGCGACGACGCCATCTACAGCTTCGGCCAGGGCTGCGAGGGCGAGCCACTGTTGCAGGCCCGACTGATCGAGCAGGCGGTGCGCGCCATCCGTGCGCAAACCGCGCGCGGCGTGCTCAACATCAACACCAATGGCAGCAATCCGCGCGCTCTCCAGCGCATCTACGACGCCGGACTGGACTGCATCCGCGTCAGCACGATCTCGGCGCGCAAGGAGACCTACGACGCCTACTATCGTCCCCTCGGCTACACCTTCGAGCATGTCAAGGAGTCGCTACGGCGGGCGCGTGACGCGGGCGTTTACAGCAGCATCAACCTGCTCAGCTTCCCCGACATCATTGACGCCGAGGATGAAGTGGTGGCGCTGGTGGAGTTCCTGCGCGAGACGGGCGTGCGGCTGGTGCAGTTGCGCAACCTGAATATTGATCCCGAAGTGCTGCTGCCGCGCCTGCCGCGTCCGAATGGCCGCCCGATGGGGATGGCCGCGCTGATCGAGACGCTGCGCCGCGAGGTTCCCGATGTCGAGATCGGCAACTTCACGAGGCCGGTGAAGCGGGACGCAGCGCGGTTGGCCGTCGCAGCAGACGCCGCGCCGCCACCAGCGCCAGATCGCTCCGCAGCTCGGTGAGGCAGGGGCGTGGTGGGCAGCCCGCCGGCGTGCCGAGCGCATGTCCGCGATAGATGCACGGGCTGCACGGCAGATCATCGCGCCGCACCACAATCGCCCGCTCCGGCGTGTGTGGCAGATACGGTCCCCAGGCCCGCGCGTTGGATGGCCCGAAGATGGCGACGACCGGCGTTCCAGCGGCGGCGGCCAGGTGCATCGGCAGCGAGTCGTTGCCGATGAAGAGGTGGCTGGCCCCCAGCATCGCCGCCAGCGCACGCGGCGTCACATCGCCGGGCAGCGCGCTGGCCCAGCGCGGACGCCCCAGCGCATCCAGAATCTCCGCTTGCAGCGCGCGCTCCTCGGCCCCGCCCACGAGTGTGACACTCGCGCCGAACTCCGCCCACAGCGCCTGCGCCAGCTCCACATAGCGGCTGGCTGGCCAGCGCCGCGCCAGGCTATACGCGCCGCCGCCGGGGTGTAGCGCGATCTGTGGGGCCTCGCCCGCGCCCACCGGGGTTGGCGTCGCGCTGGGCCAGCCGAGATCGGCCAGCCGCAGGCCGCGGTCGCTCTGCGGGATAGGCGCGTCTAGCGCCGCCGCCAGCGCCAGCGCGTATTCCGCCTCGTGCAGCGCGCCGAAGCCCTCATCGCGCACCCGCAGCGAGAGGAAGGAGCCGTGCCCGTTGTCCAGCCCGACGCTGCGCCGAGGATGGATGGCCGCCAGTAGCGCGCGATACTTCAGCCGCCCCGCTGGCAGCGTCAGGTGATGCGCCAGGATGACGGCATCGTAGCGGTTGGCGCGCAGCCGCAGCGCCAGCGGGGCCAGCCGCCCCAGCTCGCCCGCGCTCCCGGCCAGCGCCGCCAGATCATCGAAGGCGCGCTTGTCGAACGTGTAGACATGGTCGAGCAGCGGGCTGTCTTCGATCAGCGGAGCGGCCACCGCGCTGGTCAACAGATCGAGCCGCGCCTGGGGATAGCGCGCCCGCAGTGCCCGCAGCATCGGCGTCGCCAGCAGCAGATCGCCCAGCGTCGCCAGCTTGACGACCAGGA
>JAICVT010000369.1 GCA_025935235.1 Ktedonobacterales bacterium
CGCGCCGGACGCTGGCGCGCGCGAACACTGGCTCTTTCTCTACCGCCAGATGCAGCGCATTCGCCAGTTTGAGGAGCAGGTCAACGAACTCTATCTCTCGGCGCGCATGCCCGGCCTGGCGCATCTCTATAGCGGCGAGGAAGCGGTCGCGGTCGGCGTCTGCGGCGCGTTGCGGCAGGATGACTACATCACCAGCACGCATCGCGGCCATGGCCACTGCATCGCCAAAGGCGCCGCGATTGATCTGATGTACGCCGAGCTATTGGGCAAAGAGGCGGGCTACTGCCACGGCAAGGGCGGCAGCATGCACATCGCCGACCAAGAGACCGGCAACCTCGGCGCCAACGCTATTGTCGGTGGCAGCGCGGGCATCGCCACCGGCGCCGCCTACTCCAACAAGGCGCTGGGACTTGACCGCGTGGCGGTCTGCTTCTTCGGCGATGGCGCGCTGGGCCAGGGGCTGGTCTATGAGGTGATGAACATGGCGGCGCTCTGGAAGCTGCCCGTCATCTACGTCTGCGAGAATAACCAGTACGGCGAGTACACCCACTGGACCGAGACGCAGGCTGGCTCGCTCGGCGCACGCGCCGCCGCCTTCGGCATCCCGGTGACGGAGGTGGATGGGCAGGACATCCGCGCGGTCCATGCCGCCGCTGAGCAGGCCGTCGCGCGGGCGCGGGCGGGCGAGGGGCCGAGCTTCCTGCTGGGCGCCACCTACCGCTACTACGGCCACCACGTCGGCGACATCCAGCGGGCGTACTACCGCTCGCGCGAGGAAGAGGAATACTGGCGGCGCGAGCGCGACCCCATCTCGCTGATGGGCGCCTGGCTCGAGGCCGACAGCCTGGCCACCCGCGCCGAGCTGGAGGCGATCCGCGACGAGGTAGACGCCGAGATCAAGGCGGGCGTGGCCTTCGCGCTCGACGCGCCCTATCCCGATCCATCGGAGGTCACGCAAGATGTCTACGCCTAGTCTGACCTCATCCGCCGCCGCAGCGGGCGCGACGCAAGCCACCGCCACGCGCGAGATTACGCTGAGCCAGGCCATACGCGAGGCGCTGGCCGAAGAGCTGCGCCGCGACCCGCGCGTCTTCGTCATCGGCGAGGATGTCGCGGAGGCTGGCACGCCCTTCAAGGTACTCAGCGGCCTGGTCGAGGAGTTCGGCAAGACACGCATCGTGGATTCGCCGATCTCGGAGGCAGGCATCACGGGCATCGGTGTCGGCGCGGCGATGACCGGCATGCGCCCGGTGGTGGACATCATGTTCGGTGACTTCCTCGGCATCGTCATGGACCAGATCGCCAACCAGGCGGCCAAGGTCCACTATATGTCGGGCGGCAAGCTCAAGGTTCCGATGGTCATCCGCACGACGCTCGGCGCGACTCGCCGCAGCGCCGCGCAGCACAGCCAGAGCCTGCACGCCTGGGTCAGCCACATCCCTGGCCTCAAGGTCGCGCTACCCTCCACGCCCTACGACGCCAAGGGGCTGCTCAAGTCGGCCATCCGCGACGAGAACCCAGTGGTGATCTTCGAGGACAAGATGATGTACACCCTCAAGGGTCCTGTGCCAGAGGAGGAGTACACCATCCCGTTCGGGGTCGCCGATGTCAAGCGCGTCGGCGAGGACATCACGCTGGTGGCCACCAGCAGCATGGTGCAGGTGGCGCTGGCCGCCGCCGAGCAGCTCGCGAGCCTTGGCCTCAGCGCCGAGGTGATTGACCCGCGCACCACCTATCCGCTCGACAAAGACGCGCTGATCAATTCAGCCATCAAGACCAGCCGCGCGATCGTGATTGACGAGGGCTACGAGCGCTACGGCGTGACAGCCGAGTTCGCGGCGGTCATCGCCGAGGGCGCGTTCTACTATCTCGACGCGCCGGTCAGGCGCATGGGCGCGATGGACGTTCCCGTTCCGTTCTCGCCTGTGCTTGAAGACCTCACCGTTCCCACACCAGAGGGCGTCACCGAGCTAGCTAAAACCCTTTGTGGGCGGGTCTAGGTAGACGAGACCTCACCCTCCGGCCCCCGCTCCCAGTGGGAGCGGGGGAGCGAGACACATCAGCAGCCAGGCCAGAACCAGGCCAAAGGAGTCCGAGTTATGGGGCCAAAGACCTACGGTACGATGGGTGTGGACTGGGAGGAGCGGGTTGAGTTTGAGCGGCTGCGCACGCAGCGGCTGACGCGCATCAAACGCCTGCTGGCTGAATCGGAGATGGGCGCGCTGCTCTGCTTCGACATGAACAACATTCGCTACATCACCGCGACACACATCGGCACGTGGGCGATGGATAAGGTCGCGCGCTTCTCGCTGCTGCCGCAGAATGACGAGCCGATCCTGTGGGATTTCGGCTCGGCGGCGCGCCACCATCAGCTCTACGCGCCGTGGCTCGGCGAGCGCTCGCGCGCGGGCATCTCGACCCAGCGCGGGGCGATGGCGCCGGAGGCGGGTCGCGCCGAGGATGTCGCGCGCAAGATTCGCATTGAGTTGGAGGAGCGCGGGCTGCTCGGCTCGCCGCTGGGGGTGGATGTCATCGAGTTGCCGGTACTCTTCGCGCTGCAGAAGGAGGGCATCACCGTCGTTGACGGCCAGCAGTTGATGCAGCAAGCGCGCATCATCAAGACGGTGGACGAGATCACGCTGCTCAACACCGCCTGCATGATGGTGGACGCCGCCTACGACGAGCTGTATCGCTTCATGCGCCCCGGTGTGCGCGAGAACGAGTGCGTCGGCCTTGTCAGCAAGGTGCTGTATGACCTCGGCTCGGAGCATGTCGAAGGCGTCAACGCCATCTCAGGCGAGCGCTGCAGCCCGCACCCGCACGTCTTCAGCGACCGCGCGCTGCGCCCCGGCGACCCGGCCTATTTCGACATCCTGCACAGCTACAACGGTTATCGCACCTGCTACTATCGCACCTTCGCTGTCGGCAGCGCCTCGCAGGCCCAGGTGGACGCCTACAAGAAGTGCCGCGAGATTCTGGATACCGCCATCGCCATGATCCGCCCCGGCGTTACGACGGGCGAGGTCGTGGCGACCTTCCCGAAGGCGCCCGAGTTCGGCTTTCAGGACGAGGAGGCGGCCTTCGCGCTGCAATATGGCCACGGCGTCGGCCTCTCGATCTGGGAGAAGCCGATCTTCAGCCGCCTCGTCTCGCTCGATCATCCTGAGGAGATCAAGGAGGGCATGGTCTTCGCGCTGGAGACCTTCTGGCCCGCCTCCGATGGTTGGTCCGCCGCACGCATCGAGGAGCAACTGATCGTCACGGCGACTGGCTGCGAGGTCATCACGCGCTTCCCTGCCGAAGACCTGCTGGTCGCGGGCGTGCGCTACTACACCGCGACCGGCCCGCTCTCGACCGTGCGCGACACGCAGTCGCACCGCAACACTGAGGCTGGCCGCCGCGCGCCGACGCCCGCCACCGCGCAGTCCAATTCACACGGCAATTCGCACAGCGCGAAGGCCCATGCCAGCAAGGCGCGCTAACGTATCGGACGATAGAGGAAAGTCATTCGGATGTCCACACAGGTCTACATGCCCGCGCTGGGGATGGCCCAGGAGTCTGGCACGCTGGTGCGCTGGCTCAAGACCGAGGGCGACGCTGTGCGCGAGGGCGACGCGCTGGCCGAGATCCAGACTGACAAGGCCACCGTCGAGCTGGAGGCGCGCGCCAGTGGCATGCTGGCGGGCATCGTCGCGCGCGAGGGCGAGGATATCCCCGTCGGGCAGGTGATCGCCACGATTCTCGCGCCCGACGAGCGCCCCGCCGCGCCCGTGCCCGCTCTAGCGCCAGCGACATCCGCAGCGCCCGTGACAGGCGGGGTCAGCCCGCTGGCGCGCCGCATCGCCGAAGAGCGCGGAGTGGACCCGTCGGCCATTCCGACCAATGGGCGGCGCGCGCGGAAGGCTGATGTGCTGGCGTACCTTGCCGAGCAGACCGCGCCGTCCGCAACGCCCGAGCGCGTGGCGACGCCGGGTGAGCGGCCCGCACGGCTCGCGCCTGCCTCACCCAAGGCGCGGCGGCTGGCGCGCGAGCGCGGCGTGGAGCTGGCGCGGGTGATGGGCAGCGGCCCCGGCTCAGCGGTGCGCGCCGAGGACGTGCTGGCCGTCGCCGCGCGCTCTGCCGCCGTGGCC
>JAICVT010000042.1 GCA_025935235.1 Ktedonobacterales bacterium
TAGACGTTTCTACCGAACAAGGGGACACAATATCTGGTGGAATGCAGCGACGACCGTTCGTGGCGGGGTCGAGTGTGCCTGCAAAGCGACGAGGAATCGTCAGGCGTTCGCTGGCTGAAGGATCAGCGGCGCGCCGCAATAGGGGGCCAGCGCAGCGGGCAGCGCCACCGAGCCATCGGCGCGCTGGCCGCACTCCAGCAGCGCCGCCAGTGTCCGCCCGATCGGCAGCGCCGAGCCGTTCAGCGTGTGCGGATAGGCGGCTGGCGCGCCGGGGCGTGGGCGGTAGCGCAGACTCAGCCTCCGTGCCTGAAACGCGCCGCAGTCGCTGACCGAGCTGATCTCGATGTAGCGTCCCTCACCCGCCAGCCAGACCTCCAGATCGAAGGTGCGCGCGGCGCTGAAGGGCAGCTCGCCCGCGCACAACTCCACGACGCGATAAGGCAGCTCCAGGCGGCGCAGCAGCGCCTCCGCCGAGGCCACCATCGCTGCCAGCGCCGCGTCCGACGCCTCCGGCGCGACGATCTGCGCCAGCTCTACTTTGCCAAACTGGCGCTGGCGCAGCAGCCCGTGCGTGCGCGCGCCCGCTGAGCCAGCCTCGCGCCGGTAGGCCTGGGTAAAGGCGGTGTAGCGCAGCGGCAGCGTGGCGGCGCCGAGCGTCTCGCCCGCGTGGAGGGCTGTCAGCTGGGCCTCGGCGGTTGGGCTGAGGTAGAGACTATCGGCGGGTAGCGTGAAGAGGTCGTCGGCATGTTTCGGCAGGTGGCCTGTGCCGACGAGCGTCTCAGCCAGCAGCAGGTCGGGCGGCGCGACCTCCACATAGCCCTCGGCGCGGTGGGAGTCGAGCATCAGATTAGCCAGCGCCCGCGCCAGCCGCGCGCCCGCGCCCATCAGCAGCGGAAAGCGCGCCCCCGACATGCGGGTAGCGCGCGGCAGATCGAGCATGCCCAGCCGCGCGCCGATCACATCATGCGGCTGCGGCGCGAAATCGAAGCTGGGCCGCTCGCCCCACTCGCGCACGATGCGGTTGGCTGTGGCGTCGGCGCCATCCGGCGCGCGTGGGTCAGGGATGTTTGGCAGCATGAGCGCCAGCGCCCGCCCGCGCTCGGCCAGTGCGTCTAGCGCCCGCCGCGTCGCCTTCATCTCGGCGCGCGACTGCGCCTGCCCTGGGTCGTGCGCAGCGGCCAGTTGGCGCGCCTCGGCGGCCCGCGCGTCGAAGCGTGTCGCGGCCGCACGGCGCTCCGCATCGAGCGCTAGCCACGCATCCAGCGCCGCCAGCGTCTCGGCGTCGGCGTGGCGGCGTCGCAGCGCCTCGCGCGCTTGCTCTGGCTGGGCGCGCAGCCACCGCTCGCTCAGCATCACCTCACCCCCCAACCCCACTCGCCCAGCGAGAGCGTAGGCTTTCTATGCTCCCCCTCTCCACTGAGTGGAGAGGGGGCTGGGGGGTGAGGTCTCACTTCGGCTTCAGGGTCAGCAGCGAGGCGGTCTGCTTCGCCACCGCCGCTGGCGAGTAGTCCATCTTCTGGTAGGTATTGGTGTTCCATAGCGGCACGAGGTCCTGGTAGTGTTGCGAGAAGGGCTGACCCGACTCGCCCGTCGTGGTCACCCACAGCGAGTTGTCCAGGTTGGCGAGGTCTATGATCTCGCGCATGGACGAGACGGTGTGCTGGGCGTAGCTCGGCGGGTCGGCGGTGAAGTCGCCATCGCCGCCGACGCTGACCGTCACGCTATCCCCCGGACGCGAGACTGGCGCCACTCCGAAGATCAGGTTGAGCGGGGTCACCGAGGCCAGCGGATGCGCGAAGGTCGCCGAGTGCATCTGGCCCCACTGCCAGGTCGAGGTATCCGGCCCAAACTGCTTCTGGAGCTGCCCATAGGCGTCGCTCATCGCTTTGGCGATCGCTTTGTCACGGCTGGCGCTGGCGTTCGAGGCGTTCTGGATGCCGAAGAAGGGACCAGTTGGCAGGCTGGTCAGCGCGATCAGCGCCGAATAGATCTCACTGGCGGAGGTGTTGCTCTGGTAGACGCCGTAGAGCTTTTTGCCCAGCACTGGCTCGAACGTCTCGCGCGCCAGATCGCCCGCCGTCACCTCGAACATACTGGTGGCCACACTCTCGCGCGTCATCTGGAAGTTCCAGTTTTGCAGGAGGGTTGCGGCGCGTGCGGCGTCCCCACCAGCGGCCTGCCCGGCGGCGATCAGGCGCGGGGTCAGCGTGGCAGCGGCCTCGTTATAGACATCCGCCTGGATCGTCTCGTAATCCTTCGGCGTGATGTTGCTCATGCTGGAGAGCAGATCAACGATGCGCCGCGCGCGATAGCCCTGGTCCCAGTCGTTGGTGACGTACTCGGGATAATTGTCATCAACGATTTGCTGGTTGGCGGTGGCGATGATGTGTGTTGGCGGGTCGAAGAGCGTCGGCATGGCGCTCTGTGGCACGTAGCCCTGCCACTCATAGGTCGAGACGCTGCCATCCACCGGCCCCAGCCGATTCGCCGCCGGGCGCAGCGGGAGCAGCCCTGACATGCGATAGCCGATGTTGCCATCTACGTCGGCATAGACGAAGTTCTGGCTGATCGAGATATGGTTGACGGCGCTGATGAACTGATTCCAGTTGAGCGCCTGATCGAGCTGGAAGAAGCCCTGGAACGAGTAGCCAGGCAGCAGCGCCGTCCACTTCAGCGCCAGCGGTGGCATGCCCTTGACATCGCTGACCACGCCGTTGATGAGCGGGCCGTGCTGTGTGCTGCTGACGGTGATCGTGACGGGGCTACCGCCGCGCACGTCAATCGTCTCGCGGCGCGAGGTGAGCGCGAGCCAGCTCCCGTTATAGAGGTACTCGCCGGGATGCCCCTTGGGGTCGAGCGTCTCGGCGTAGAGGTCGCTGTTGTCGGCGCCGACATTAGTCACGCCCCACGCGATGCGCTGGTTGTGGCCGATGACGATGCCCGGATCGCCGGGGAACGAGAAGCCGATGGCGTTCATCCCGCCGCCATTCAGCGCGATCTCATACCAGATCGAGGGCATCGCGATGCCCAGGTGCGGATCATTCGCCAGCAGAGGCTCGTGCGAGGCGGTCAGCGAGCCATCCACCACCCAGTCGTTGCTGCCAATGGAGTCGCGCAGTGGGCCGAGCAGATCATGCACGACCTGCGCGCCGGTGAAGAGCGAGACGGGCAGCGTGCGGAAGATGGCGAGCTGGCCAGGCGCTACCGTCGTGGGCGCCGGAACCTGACCAACGCCGACGCCGCTGGAGGTGATCGGCGCGGCGGTGTTGGGCGTATCGGCGAAGAGCGTCGGGTTGGTGACAGGATAGCTGGGGAAGAGCGCGCTCTCGACCCCTGGCCCGGCCTTGGCGATGATGAGCGCGCGCGTGTATTTGACGTACCACGAATTGTCGAGCGAGAAGGCGACCACGCGCCCGTAGGCCAGGCTATCCAGCGGCGTCCACGGCTGCCACTTGATGCCGAGGATGGCGAATTCCAGCGGCAGCGAGTTCGGATGTGCGGCGACGAAGGCGTTGATGCCATCGGCGTAGGCCTGCAACTCCGTCCGCACCGCCGGATCGAGCGCATTCACCTCGACCTTCGCCGAGGCGTAGAAATCGAGCGTCCGCAGGAAGGCGTCGGCGTCTACCAGGCTGTTCTGGTCGCCCGCGCCAAAGAGCGCCGCGAGCTTGCCCTGCGCGACGCTGCGGTTGAACTCCATCTGGAAGAGGCGATCCTGCGCGGTGACGTAGCCCTGAGCGAAGAACAGATCGTGCTGGTTCCGCGCGGTAATGTGCGGCACGCCCCAGGTATCGCGCGCGACGGCGACCTGCTCCTGGAGTCCGGCCACCGTCAGCGAGCCGCTGGTCTGGGGCAGGGTCTGCTGCACATAGAAGACGCCGACGCCCGCCAGCAGGATGACAATGCAGAGCAGCACGGTCAGCCCGATCAGCGCGCCGCGCGCCAGCCGACGCAGCCCACTCTGGCCGCCACGCGCCGAGCCACGTCGCTCTGCGGCGCTCACTTCACTCTCAGCGCTCATATCCCGCTCCCGCTCTCAGCAACGACATGCGCGATGGTCTCGCGTGCTGATAGTCTAGCAGGCGACCCATGCGGCGGCAATAGGGCGCCGCGCCTGACGGTGGTTCGCTCTGGTGGTTCGCTGTCACCCGCGCGCCTGGTCGCACGTAAAACGGTGGATGATGGGACTCCATCCGCGCCGTGCATCCGCGCGCTGCCTCGCTGGTAGCGCCTCGCGGTGAAAGGCGCTACACTACTACAGAGATGGCGCCGCACTACTGGCCTGTGTCAGAGGAGCGAATCGCGATGACTAGTCCGACGCAACGCACCAATGCCGAGGAGGCCCGGAAGGAACTGCTGGCGACCATCCATGCCAGCCGCGAGCTTGGCCCTGAAATGGATGATGCGCTCACTGACCGCTTCATGGAGCAGCTGGCGACCCTGCGCCCGGCCAACAGCTTTGACACGGCGGCCACTCGCGGCAAGTTTGCAGCGCTGCTGCAGAGCGCACGTGGTAGCGACCCACAGGCCGATGGAGCGCTGGCCGACAGCTTCCTGGCGAATCTCCATCCGCCGCGCCTCGACCCGCAGCCATATGCCTACGGTGGCGTGCCCGCTCCGATGGAGTACGGCCCGCTGGTGCGCTATCGCGGCGATGCGTTCGCGCAGGTCGCGCCGCTGATCCTGTGCGCTGCTGTGCTGATCGTGGCGCTGTGGGTCTCCCAGGGTCAGTTGTGGTGGCTGGTCTTCTTCGTCCCCGCCATCTTTGGGATTGGTCGGAATGGCCGCCAACGGCAGCAGCGCCGTCTCCAGCGCGAGCAGTGGCGCTCCCAGCGCAATGACCGCATCCTGAACCGAGACGACATCAACAATCCGCGCCTGCCACCGCGGCGCCCACCTGAGATCATCTGAGGCTAGGTTGTGGCTCTTCTCCGGCGCCGGTAGTCGCTGATCGCGGCCCGGCGCCGTTGTGTTGCGCTGGGGACGCTGACGCCGGGGGCGTCGTCGGCTCTGGCTCTGGCGCAGGCTCCGCTGCCAGCTCGGCATATTGGGTCCATCGCGCTCGCACATCATGCTCAGCTTCGCGCAGCAGTTCATCTGCCCGCGCGGGATCGCTCTTCGTCAGCATCTGGTAGCGCGTTTCGTTGTAGAGGAACTGGCGCAGCGGGATGCTGGGGTCGCGCGAGTCCAGCGTCAACGGATTCTTGCCTTCGATCGCCGCGTTCGGATTGAAGCGATAGAGCGGCCAGTAGCCCGATTGCGTTGCCAGCTTCTGTTGCTCCAAGCCCTGCCGCATGTCGATGCCATGTGCGATGCAGTGGCTGTAGGCGATGACAAGCGATGGGCCAGGATACGCCTCCGCCTCCAGTAGCGCCTTTAGCGTTTGCGCATCATTCGCCCCCATCGCGACCCGCGCCACGTAGACATTGCCATACGCCATCGCCAGCAAGCCGAGGTCTTTCTTGCCCGTCGGCTTGCCGCGCGCGGCAAATTTGGCGACGGCGCCACGTGGTGTCGCTTTGGACGCCTGCCCACCGGTGTTGGAGTAGACTTCTGTATCCAACACAAGGATGTTGACGTCGCGGCCGGAAGCCAGCACATGATCCAGCCCGCCAAAGCCGATGTCGTATGCCCAGCCATCTCCACCGACGATCCAGACGCTGCGGCGCGCCAGTGTATCGGCCAGGCTCAGCACATCGCGTGCGCGCGCCGCCATAGCCGTTGGCCCATTGGCAATCAGCGCTTCCAGCCGCTCCTTGAGCGCAGCGATTCTCCGTCGCTGCTCGGCGATGCCGCCCGGCTTCGACTGGTCCGCCGCGAGCAGCCCATCCACCAGGGCTGGGCCTACCTCACTCGACAGTTCATCGAGCAACTGGCGAACATGCGCCTCCTGCTGGTCCAGCGTCACACGCATACCCAGCCCGAATTCCGCGTTGTCCTCGAATAGCGAATTGGACCATGCGGGTCCGCGGCCAGCCGCATTCGCGCTCCAGGGAGTCGTGGGGAGATTGCCCCCATAGATCGAGGAACAGCCTGTGGCGTTGGCGACGAGCATGTGATCGCCAAAGAGTTGCGTCATCAACTTGAGATACGGCGTCTCACCGCAGCCTGAGCACGCGCCCGAGAACTCGAACAGTGGCTCCATCAGCTGCGAGTTCTTGATCTGCGCGAGGTTGACCCGCGCAGGATCAACCTGTGGCAGCGAAGTGAAGAAGTCCCAGTTGGCGCGCTCCTGCTCCAGCAGCGGCTCCTGCGGCAGCATGTTGATCGCTTTGCGCCCGACGACCTGCTTGTCCTTCACCGGGCAGGCCTCGAAGCATAGCCCGCAGCTCGTGCAGTCTTCCGGGGCTACCTGCAGCGAGTAGAGCTGGCCAGGAAACTCCTTGAACCTCGCGGGCGCGGAGTGGAAGGTAGCGGGCGCGCCTTCCAGTTCGGCGGAATCAAAGACTTTCATGCGGATGGCGGCGTGCGGGCAGACGATCGTGCATTTGCCACACTGGATGCAGATCTCAGGGTCCCAGGCTGGTATCTCATAGGCCAGATTGCGCTTCTCCCACCGGGCCGTCCCCACCGGATACGCGCCATCGGCGGGCAACGCACTGACTGGCAGCTCGTCGCCACGCCCGGCGATCATCATGCCCAGCGTCTCGCGCACGAATGCGGGCGCTTCCGCCGGGACGGGCGGGCGAAGCGGCAGGCCAGTTAGAGTTATGCCGGTCGGAATCGCAACCTCATTCAGATGCGAGAGCGCCTGATCCACAGCCGCGAAGTTGCGCTGCACCACAGCCTCGCCGCGCTTGCCATACGTCTTTTCGATGTTGTGCTTGATGGCGGCGATGGCCTCCTCGCGCGGCAGCACGCCGCTCAGCGCGAAGAAGCATGCCTGCATGATCGTGTTGACCCGCCCGGCCATCCCCGCCTCGCGCGCCACCGCGCTAGCATTGATGAGGTAGAAGCGCAGATCCTGCTCGCGGATCGTCCTGATGACAGGCCCTGGGAGGTGGCTCCAGACCTCGTCGGGCTTCCAGGGGCTATTGAGCAGGAAGACGGCGCCTGGCGCGGCGTAGCCCAGCACGTCCTGGCGCTCCAGCAGGGTGAACTGGTGGCAGGCGACGAAATTCGCGCACCCGCGCTCGATGAGGTAGGGCGCGTGGATCGGGTGGGGTCCGAAGCGCAGGTGTGAGATGGTGACGGAGCCGCTCTTCTTGGAGTCATAGACGAAGTAGCCCTGCGCGTAATTGGCAGTCTCTTCGCCGATGATCTTGATCGAGTTCTTGTTGGCGCCCACTGTGCCATCTGAGCCAAGCCCAAAGAAGACACAGCGTGTCGTCTCAGCCGACTCGATGGAGAAGGTGGGATCGACCTCCAGGCTGGTATGGCTGATGTCATCGGTGATGCCCACCGTGAAATGTCGCCTGGGCTGCGGCCGCCGCAGCTCGTCGTAGACGGCTTTGACCATCGCGGGTGTGAACTCTTTGGAAGACAGGCCATAGCGACCGCCGATGACCGCCGGACGCCGCGTGTTCTTCGTCTCTGATTGAGCGCCTTCGTCCAGCGTGGCGACCACATCCAGATAGAGCGGCTCGCCCGCGCTGCCCGGCTCCTTTACGCGGTCGAGGACGGCCACCGATGTTACCGTGCCTGGCAGGGCCGCCAGGAGCGCGCTTACCGGGAAGGGACGATACAGGCGCACGCGCACGACGCCGACCTTCTCATCGTGGGCGTTCAGATAGCGCGCCGTTTCCTCCGCGGTCTCGGCGCCTGAGCCCATGATGACCAACACACGCTCGGCATCGGTGGCGCCCGCGTACTCCACCAGGTGATACTGGCGTCCGGTGCGCGCGGCGAAGCGGTCCATGACTCCCTGCACGATGCCTGGACATGCCTGATAATAGGGGTTGACGGTCTCGCGCGCCTGAAAGTACACATCGGGATTCTGCGACGTGCCGTGGATTGTCGGGTGATCTGGCGAGAGCGCGCGGCTCCTGTGCGCGAGGACGAGGTCATCGCTGATGAGCGCGCGGAGGTCGTCGTCATCGAGCGGCTGGACCTTGTTGATCTCGTGCGAGGTGCGGAAGCCATCGAAGAAGTGTAGGAATGGCACGCGCGACTCCAATGTAGCGGCATGCGCGATGAGCGCAAGATCCTGCGCTTCCTGTGGTGAGCCAGAGGAGAGCAGCGCGAATCCAGTGGCGCGGGTCGCCATGACATCGGAGTGGTCACCAAAGATAGAGAGGCCCTGCGCGGCCAGCGAGCGCGCGGCGACATGGAAGACCGTCGGGGTCAGCTCGCCGGCGATCTTGTACATATTCGGGATCATCAGCAGCAGACCCTGCGAGGCGGTGAAGGTGCTGGCTAGTGCGCCGGTCGAAAGCGCTCCATGCAGCGCGCCCGCCGCTCCAGCCTCCGACTGCATCTCGACGACCGCGGGGACGGCCCCCCAGATATTGGGCTTGCCCGCCGACGACCAGGCGTCGGCGAGCTCGCCCATGGCTGTCGAAGGTGTGATGGGATAGATGGCCAGCGCTTCGCTCAAGCGGTGGACGACACTCGCTACTACCTCGTTCCCATCCGCCGTTATCCATCGGGATGCCATGATCATTCTCCTGCCGCTGACGCGCGCCTGGTTGGCGTGTTTCCTCTAGTGTCGGCAGGAGCCATCACGGCGGTATCACACGGAGACGCCCTCCTATCACAACGCGGTGTCAAACGGCGCTCGCTATCTATGGATTGGACGACACTGCACGATGGGACGCGATCCGCCATGCGCATGTAGCGGGCGATGGCGTGTGAGCGGTGCGAGAGACGGCTGAGCGCTGGCAAAGTCGCTAATGACGTGCAAAGTCGCGCCACGTGGCGCGGCTTCGGGGCAGAGCCAGCCGCATAGGACTCCAGGATCGAATCGAATACTGCTCTGTCGCCTTCAGCGCACATCCGCGTCTCGCAGTCAGGCGCCATCGAGCGCATATCTGGTCAACGTGATCTCCGTCGCTGGCTGTTGGGCGCCATGCCTGCCCGCCAGCGTCAGGTACGCCTCGATGGTACAGGCGTCGCACGGCTTGCCGATGACGCCCGCGCCCAGCCGGGCGAGCAATTTGCCCAGCGCCCACTCGACATCCTCAGGGGTGGATGAGATCACCGCGAAGATGTGCGAGCGCGCCAACGCTGGATCTTCCAGCAGAGCGCCGATCAGCGAGGCGAAGCCCCGCCCGTCCAGCGTCTGTCCATACGCCTCGACATTAAAGAACAGCGCGCAGGGACCATCGCTGGCGCGCAGAGCCGCCAGCGCCTCAGCAGTGGCGCCGAGCATCCGCGTCTGGTAGCCAGAGCGCGCAAGCAGGTCGCACAGAGCCTCACTGGCTCCTCTGTCTTCATCGAGGATGTAGACGACCTTCACCGGTTCCAATGGTTGACTGACGGGTTGGCGCGGTATGCGAACTGACATGGCGCGCTCTCCGGCTGGGACGCGCGGCCCGCTACGTTACGGCGCGTCGTTCATGGCGCGCTCCGGCGCGTACCGATGTCATAGCCGGGGCGGCTCACATCCAGCGCTCGAACCGGGGACATGGTCTCTCGGCGTTCTCACAAAACGGCGCCGAGCGGGGCAAGCGGGGCAAGCGGGGCAAGCGGCTGTCCGACTGGGGAACGCGGCGTGGCGGAGAGCACAGGCGCGCGATGCTTTACTTCATCGCCGTCTGGATGCCTGCTGTGAGCTTCTGCTGGGTGATCTGGCCGACGTTCTGATCTACGATCTGGCCCGCGCTATTGATGAAATAGGTGTCGGGGACGCCGATCAGGCTGTAGTCTACCACCGTCTGGTTGGTGGTCGTGACACCCGCTAGATACGTCACGTCATGCTGCTTGATGAAGGCGTCGCCATCCGCCTGTGTGGTGTAGAGCGCGACGCCGAGGAAAATGACCCCCCGCGCCTGGTAGGCGGCGTTGGCCTGCTTGAAGAGCGGCGCTTCGAGCTGGCAGGGATAGCACGACCCCTCCCAGAAATTCAGCACGACCGGATGCCCGCGCAGGCTCGCCAGCGTCATCTGTTGGCCCGGATGCTCTGTCCACGCGGTGAAGGTGATGTTGGGCGCCGTGCGCCCCACCAGGGAGATGCCCATCGTCCCTGGCGGCACGGAATGCGCCTGCGTGTTGGCAGTCGAGATGCGGCTGAGCAGCAGGATGGCCAGCAGAATCACCACCAGCCCAGCGCCAATGGCGCCGACCACCCGCAGCGAGCGCGCCCGCTGTGGCGTCTGCGGCGTCGGCGGCGTCGGCTGGCGCTCTGGCTGCGCCCTGCCCGCTGGATGCTCCCGCTGGGTGGGGTTGGCCTGCTCCGCTGGGCTTGCCATCCGCTCTACTCCCATAGTCCGCGCATTCCGCTTGCGCCTACGCGCCTGCCATAAAGCGCCCCCTCCCAGCGCCGCAATCCCTGCTCTGGGTTCCCCTCCCTGAAGGGGAGGGGGCAGGGGGAGAGGTCCGCGCTACCCCAGCAGCGTCGAGAGGTCCTGGCTGAGCGCCTTCGGATCGAAGCCGTCTATGAAGACCATGCGCTGGCGCCCAGACTTGTCTATCAGGAAGAGGGCGACGGTGTGATTGACGTCGGTCGGCGTCGCCTTCACGTAGATGTGGTAGGCGTGCCAGACTGGCTCCAGCTGCGCCTGCGTGCCGAGCAGTACCTTGACCGGCAGCGTCACCTTCTGGTTCTTCAGGAAGGCATCAGCGTCGGCGGGCGTGTTGGTTGGGTTGACCGAGACGATGATCCAGTTGACCTGGCGGGCCTTCTGCGCCCCCAGGAACTGCGCCGTCTGGTTGAGTAGCTGCGCCTGGATGGGACACTCCGAGGTGCAGGTCATGTCCATGAAGGTCAACACGGTCGGGCGCCCGCCCAGCGACTGGGTCGTGACCAGTGCGCCGTTCTGGTCGCGCAGGCTCATCGGTGGAACAGGGTCATTGAGCGCCGTGCCGCCCACCAGCGCTGGGGATGACGGCGCGGCGTCGCTGGTGAGGCGCTGGTGGATGAGCGCGACCGCTCCCACCAGCACGACCAGCACGATCACGATCAGGCGCGAGATGTTTCGGAGTCGCATGCCAGTTACCTTGCCGCCATTGCCGCTCGCTCGCTAATGGAAGATATGGTCAATGACCATCGCGGCGAAGAGCAGCGCCAGATAGTAGTTCGAGAACCAGAAGACCGCGCGCGCCTCTTTGAGCGTGCGGATGCGCATCAGGCGCAGCGTCAGCACGATCAGCCCGCCGCCCAGCAGCACAGCCACGGCCAGGTAGATGTAGCCCAGCGCGCCGATGAAGAAGAGCGGGAGGCTGCTCGCCGCCAGCAGTACAGTATACAGCACGATCTGGCGATAGGTCTCCGCCTCGCCCTTGACGACCGGCAGCATCGGCACACCCGCGCGGGCGTAGTCTTTCTTCAGCACCAGCGAGAGCGCCCAGAAGTGCGGCGGCGTCCACATGAAGACGATGACGAACATCCAGAACGCGGGCCACGCCAGCGAGCCAGTCGCCGCCGCCCAGCCGACCAGCACCGGCACGGCGCCTGCCGCGCCACCGATCACGATGTTCTGGGTGGTGGTGCGCTTGAGCCACATCGTGTAGACGCAGACGTAGAACAGGATCGCCGAGACCGCCAACGCGGCCGCCAGCCAGTTCGCGCTGAAACCCAGGATGAAGAACGAGAGCGCGCCCAGCGTGATGCCAAAGAGCAGCGCGTGGGTGTCGGAGATGCGGCCAGCGGGCAAGGCGCGCGCCTTCGTGCGGCTCATCAGCCGGTCAATGTCGCGATCCCAGTAGCAGTTGATGGCGTTGGCGCTGCCCGCGGCGAACAGCCCGCCAAGCAGCGTGCCGATGGTGACGCCGACGGGCGGCAGGCCCTGCCCCGCAAGCGCCATCGCGGCCAGCGTGGTCCCGAGCAGCAACACCGTGACATGCGGTTTCATCAGGCCGATATAGCTTGAGAGGACAACGCGCCAGGTCGCGGCAGCGCGCTCAGTCGCGGCGCGAGCGGTGGTCGCCGAGCTAACATGTTGCATGCAAGAGACTCTCTTTCGCGTTGGCCGACTCCTCAGGCGAGGACGACCAACGGATACAACGGGGTACAGGGTGGTCAGCGTAGCCCCATCGGGCGGTGGATCAGAGCGACGAGGCCTGCGACGATGTCGTCGCCAGGGTGGCGGCAATCTGCGCGTCGACCGTAGCTTGCCGACGTTCGTCGTCCCGCAGCCAGAGTGCCAGCGCGACGATGATTGCCGAGATGAACAGCGCCGTGTCGGCGGCGTCCATCACGCCACCCGCGAGGTGAATATCAGTCACCGCCGAGATCGCGCCCGCGGCGCGCGGCAGGGCAGCGTAATAGGGGTAGATCGCCGTCGTGGTGAACATGAACGCGAACCCCATCAGGTTGCCCCACATCGCCGCCGCCGCGAAGTAGAGCGCCTGCGCTGGATACGACAGGCGCGGCTTCCACGGCAGCGATGGGATGAACTGCGACCAGAAGAAGACCGCTGTCACGAGGAAGCAGATATGCTCGATTGCGTGAATTGAGTCGTTCTCGGTCGCGGCGTCATACAGACCGGGCAGATGCCACACGCTGAATAGGAGGGTGAAGGCCAGCCACGAGACCACCGGTTTGCGCCAGAAGCGCACAATTGTCTCCAGCGTGCGCAGCGGCCAGCGTGTGCGAGCCATCCAGCCCAGTGTCGCGCGGCGCGCCCCCAGCGGAACGCCTCGCCAGATCAGCATGAACGGCTGGCTCAACAGCAGCAGCGGCGCGGCCGCCATGACAAGCAGCTCGTGCTGGATCATGTGCGCGTAGACGAGCGAATCCGCCAGGGTATCGAGCGGTGAATTGAGGGTAAAGAAGATGACGAGCAGCGCCAGAATGAACAGCGCTGTGCGCCAGGGCGTCAGGTGGCGGCGCTCGATGCCCGTGCGCTGCGCGTAGCGGTAACCCGCCCAGTAGAGCGCCCCAGTGATGACCAGACCGACCACCACCAGCGGATCTATGGACCAGTTCGCAAACAACGCGGACAACGCTGAGAGAGTCATCGAGCCACCGCCTTTGACGCCATGGAATTGACCGCGCCTGAGCGCCGCGCTAGCTCTGCGCTAATGCAGCGGTCCAGGCAGCATGAGAGGCAGCAGGTACCCGATGATGCCGAAGAGCACCACCCAGTACCAGTAGTAGCCGATCGTCGTGATGCCCAGGTGATGGTCCTGGGTATAGCGGCCCTGCAGCGCGCGAACCGTGATGCCGATCACGAACATCAGGCCGAGCAGCAGGTGATAGATGTGGTAGCCAGTGAAGAACAGGTACATGCAGGCGAAGCCGCCATTCGCCACAGTGAACGGCAGGTGGCCCATGTACTGGATGTTCATCACAATGGAGACGATCCAAAGGATCGCCGCCAGCACGATACCCAGCTTCACCAGACCGCCAATGCCCGCGCGCACGGCCCAATGCGCCAGGACGAAGCACAGGCCACTCGCGACGAGAATGCCGGTCAGGAGGGTTGTCTGCGCCACGTCAATGTTGTTGGTACCGTCGGGGAACCACAGGTTGTTGACGTTCACCCCGCGCAGGAAGACATACGCCGAGATCAGGAAGAGGGCGAACATGATGTCTACAATCACGTAGAACAGCATGCCCAGACGAACTTTGCCCTCATGGTCTATATGGTCGGCATGGCCCGCCACATCGTGGCCCTGCCCACCGAGGGAAATCTCCATTGCAAGCCTCTCTCGTATCGTCCGTATCGTCGGGGCTGCGAGCGCGCCGCACGCGGCAAGTGTGAACAGCGCCGACCACGCCCGCAGCCAGGACGCATCTGGCTAGCTGGCTACCCCAGGGCGGGGCCAGCCTCCACGTTCGGAACCGGTACGCTGGAAGGCGCCACTGGCTCGCCGTAGTTGTACGGGCCAGATGTGACGACCGGGATCTTCTCGAAGTTCTCCAGCGGCACAGGTGTGGGAACGGTCCACTCCAGCGTCTTTGCGCCCCAGGGGTTCTGCTCCGCGATCGGTCCGGCCTTCCACGAGTAGATCACGTTGTAGAAGTACAGGATGACCGATGCGCCAAGCAGGAACGCCGAGATGCTGGCGACGAAGTTGCCACCGGCGAAGAGCGGCGAGTAGTCAGCGACGCGGCGCGGCATGCCCTGCAAACCCACGTAGAACATGGCCAGGAAGGTGCCGTTGAAGCCGATCTGGATGCCCCAGAAGCTGATCCAGCCGATCTTCGAGTCCATCATGCGGCCTGTCATCTTCGGGAACCAGTAGTAGACGGCTCCCAGGAAGCCCATCAGCGAGCCACCAACGATCGTGTAGTGGAAGTGCGCGGTGACGAACATGCCGCCATGCAGCTGCACATCCGCTGGCACGTCCGAGAGATACACGCCCGTGATGCCGCCGATCAGGAAGCTCCAGATGAAGGCGAAGCAGAAGCCCATCGTGACGGTCATCCAGAGACGACCTTTCCACAGGGTTCCCAGCAACACCAGGAAGATCAGGCCGGTCGGCACCGAGATCAACTCGGTCGAGGCCATGTAGAAGCCGCGCAGTTCTGGCAGGAAGCCCGAGACGAACTCGTGGTGCATCCACACCAGGAAGCTCAGCACGACCACGCCGAAGAGGCCCAGAATGGCCGTCTTGTAGCCAAAGAGCGGCTTGCGCGCGAAGACGCTGGTGGCGTCCATCACGAAGCCGAAGGCGGGCAGCACCAGCAGGTAGACCTCAGGATGGCCGAAGAACCAGAAGAGGTTCTGCGTCAGCCAGGCCGAGCCGCCGCCCTGAATGCCCGTGCTGGCGGCGAAGTCACCAGCGGTCGCCGCATAGAAAAAGCTCGTGCGGAAGATGCGATCCGTCAGGATCATCAGCACATCCACCGTCAGCGAGGCGGTACCCAGCGCCGAGAGGATGGACGAGCCAATCGCGCCCCAGACGGTCATGGGCATGCGCGTGTAGCTCATGCCTGGCGCGCGCATCGTGATGACCGTGGTAATCAGGTTGATCGCGCCCATCTGCGACGAGACGCCCGCCAGGAAGACCGCCACGCCGAGCGCGTCCATACCGATACCGGTCTGGTCGGCCAGCGTGCCATAGATCGTCCAGCCGGTCTGCACGCCAGCGCCCTGCGTAATGGGATCGCCCAGACCCATGAAGGGGATGAAGGCGTAGACCGCCATGCCGACGATGAGGAAGGCGATGCTCGCGGCGTTCAGGCGCGGGAAGGCCATATCGCGCGCGCCGATCATAATCGGGATGACGAAATTGCCGAAGGGGCCGACGAAGAAGCTGATGACGGTCAGGATCATCAACATGCCGTGCATGGTGACGATCGTGTTGTAGGTCTCCTTGGGGAAGGCCCACGCCCCAGGGAACAGCAGCTCCGTGCGGATCATCATGGCGCCCAGGCCGCCGAACGCCAGCATAATCATCGTGACGACGAGGTACTGGATGCCTACGACCTTGTGGTCGGTCGTGAAGCGGAAGTAGCGGATCAGCCCGTCGTCTTTGCCGGCCAGGCGCATCTCCTCGGCGTGATCAGGGTCTTTCATGCCCAGCATCCACGAGAACGGATACTTGAGCGCGCCGATGCCGATGAACCAGCCAACTGCCATCAGGATGAAACCGGCCAGGAAGCCCTGCTCCAGGAAGTTGCCGGTCTGGCCGGGGTCATTCAGATTCCAGTTGGCCCCACCGATGACATGCCAGACATACTGGGAGCCAACGATGAAGCCGATTGCGGCAAGCACCGCGCCCGAAAAGTAGCTGGGCACGAGCTTTCTTGTCCAACTCATGGTGTTCTACCCTTCCAGAGTGGCGCGGACTACGATCGCTTGCCGCTGGCGCCCAGAAGAGCCGCCTCAGGCATCTGCGCTGCCGCCGTGGCTCCGGCAGGTTGTGCGCCCATCTGCTGCGAGATCCACGTTCCGAAGTCGGTGGGCGTCAGGACAATGACGTTGGTGTTCATGTCCGAGTGCAGCACTCCGCACAACTCCATGCAGCGCACCGTGTAGTGACCCAGCTTGTTGGGCGTCGCGACGAACGTGTTGAGTTCGCCGGGCACCGCGTCAGCCTTCACGCCCATCTCTGGAATCCAGAAGGAGTGGTGGACATCGAGCGAGGTCACCGTAAACTCCACCGGCTGATTCAGTTCCAGGTACAGTGTGGAGGACTGAATGTTGTAGTCGGTGTAGGTGTAATTGAAGATCCACTGCTGCGCTGTCACACGCACATGCAGCGCCGACGCCGGGGCGGCGGCTTCCAGTTGGGCCAGCCCATCGAAGCCGATCACATAGAGTATCGTGACCAGCACGAACGAAGCGATCAGCCACCAGGCCAGCAGCTTCGAGTTGCCGTGAACCTGTGGGCCGATCTCGGTGGGCCGCCCACGCGAGCGGAACGCGAAGATGGAATAGGCCGCGAAGACTACCACGCCCACAAACACCGGGATGCTCAGCAGCGTGAACACCTGCATGATGTAGACCTGGCTATCCGCCACGTCCGAGGCGGCGGTCGGGTAAGCGCCCGCCTGGGCCAGTATGGGCGACAGGAACAGATACAGCGCCGCCAGGGCGATGCTTACCACCACCCATAAGATGATCGGCGTGCGCAAATGACCTCGTGAGTTCATGCGCGATTTACCGTGCCTCTCTAAGCTCAAACAGCGCTCGGTCTGGGGAAGGCACCACAGAGAGAGCGGCAGTCATTCACCGCATGAGCCTACTTGACGGTGAACGTGCCGTTCATGTAGCCGTCGGTGCCCATCGGGCCGCCGAAGCCGTTGAAGCCAACGCCGCAGGGTACGAAGCACTGCCACGCATAGGTGCCCGGATCACCAGTCGTGAATGTGAAGGTCGTGACCACTGGCTGATCGGGCATGCCAGCGTCGTCGGTCTTCGCGCTATCAGGGACACCTGTGATCGGCACGCCGACATACAGCCAGGGCTGCTTGCTGCTGACGATGCCGTGGATCACGAAGGTATGCGAGACCACATCCGGATCGATCGTGTTCACGCTCTGGCCGTCAACGTTGATGGTTCCGCCATCCACTCCCTGCGGCTTCAGGAAGTAGTTGTTGACCAGCGCGGAGGTGCTGTCGTAGTTGTTGATGACCATCGTCACCTTCGTGTGCGCTGGAACCACGATCTCGGGCTGGGAATACAGAACGTATTGCGAGTTATAGTTCGGTCTGCACGTCGCGTACTCCGGATGGGACTTCGTGAAATCCGGATCAGTGCAGGGGGCAAAGGGGAAGACATCCTCGTTGACAGTCACACCATTCGCGGTCGCTGCGGGAGCATAGGGGGCCGGGATGAACGCGAAGGCGTTCAGGGCAAATGCTACTCCAACCACGATGGCAGCGACCACCACGAGGAATCCCACCATGCCGAGATACTTGCGCATAACACCAATCTCCTGCTAGGGGGAAGTCGAGCGCTGGCGGCATCCCCGATGACACCGGCCCACACGCTAGTACGAGGTGGCGCCGCACACCCCGCCGTACCTAAAGTGTTAGCATACGAGGGAGCGTCATCACATGATGCGTTTGCATCATCTTTTTCCACCGCTTGCGTCGCGTCCAGGCCCCATCAGGCCGCGATTTCGCTGGCTGGAAGGGCGCTCGTGAGCCATCAGACGGCCTCCGCGCACAATCGATTGCCCATCCAATGCGCGCGAACGATTGCTCACCAACAGGAGTATCACGTTGCGAGCGATCGGCTGTGAGTGCGGGAGCGAGTGAGGGGCAGGGGAATCGTCAGATGAGCTGGAGCTGAGAGGCGATGACCACCGCTTGCAGGCGCGAATTGACACCCAGCTTGTCGAGCACCTTGTTGACGTGGTTGCGCGCTGTGACTCGTGTGATACTCAGCTCGCGCGCGATGTCGTCCGTAGAGTAGCCCGCGCCCAGCAACCGCAGCACCTCCAGCTCGCGGTGGGTGAGCGCCTCTGGCCGCCGCGACTTCGCGCCGCTCTCGGCTGGCTCGGCCAGCGGGACAGTAGCGCTGGCGTCGTGCGAGCGTGGGGGGGCGATGGGCCGCTCATGGCGCGGAGAGCTGTGCGCGGGGTCGGCGGTGAATTGAGCCTCTGCCGCGTCGGCGATGCGCCGCAACAGGTGAACGAAGCGCGCTTGCCCGCTGCGGGTGTGGGCGGCCAGCGTCGTCACCTGCACCTGCCTGGCCGAGCCTTGTAGACTGAGTGGCACGCTGATGGAGAGACCGCGCTGGGCTAGCGTCGCCAGCGTTGGATCCACAATCTCTGGGCGCGCGCCAGCGAAGAAACGACATGCCTGACACATGGCGTGATTCTGGATGGCTAGCGCCTCGTAGCATCGCTTGCCCACCACGTCTTCCGCGCGCAGGCCGAGCAGACGCTCCGCGCCGTCGTTCCATGCGACGATGCGATGCGCGCCATTGACGGCAAAAGCTGGCTCTTCCAGCTCCAACACATCAAGCAGCAGCTCATTCTCGTGATGAGAAGCTGCGCCACCCATCCGGGGTCCCTTTCGTCGAGGGCTGGCCCAGGCGACATCGCCTGCTGGGAATGTAGCCTACGTTGCGGGCCAAAACATCTGGCGCCTGCTAGTAGTGTATCGCAGGCGCCAACTGGCGGACAGCGGCCAGCGGTGGCCGCGACCGTTGGACAGCTCACGTGTGCGGGTGTCGCGCCCTGGGACATTGGGCGTCGCTCGCTATAGTATATACCATACCCGCCAGCAGAGGCAGTTCCCCGGCGTGTGGCGTTCGCGACCGCGCCCGATCTCAAGCGTCGCCCATCGCGCGCCGGGTTGGCGCTGGGCGCGAAGCTGAGAATCTGAGAAGAGACTGGTGAGCATGAGCAGCGTCGCATATGACTTCTCCGCCGACGGCGCAGGCCCGACGCCAGCGCTGGGCGCCCGCTGGGCCTGCCCGATGGTCGGCGGCGGACGGCTGGAGCAAACCGCGACAGGGCTGCGACTGGCGCTGGAAGCTGTCACAGGTCGCCACTACAGCAACGCACAGCTCGACGACTACAGCGGGAA
>JAICVT010000222.1 GCA_025935235.1 Ktedonobacterales bacterium
CTGCGCGGCGCTGGTCAGCCGGGTGACGATCTCGTGGGTGCGGGCGAAGGGGATGTTGGCGAAGACTTTGTAGGGCTGGCGCGGCAGCGGGAACTCCAGAAAGTCGCCCGCGTGGATCGTGACGCCTGGGTTGGACGCATGACGACGGCGCAGGCGCTCGGCGAGCGCGGCGTCCAACTCGACGGCCACGACCCGTCCGGCGCGCCGCGCCAGCGCATCGGTGATGATCCCCGCGCCGGGGCCAATCTCTACCACCAGATCATCGCGGGTGACGCTGGACGCGGCCACCAATCGCCCGACCAGGCGTGGGTCGCGCAGGAAGTTCTGTGTGTAGCGCAGGGGAACTGACAGAGACGACGCAGATGACAGATATGACATGGACGCGGCCTTTCCAGTTGCTCGGCATGCTCGGCGGACACGACAAAGCCGCATCGCCAGACAGCGAATACGGCTATGAGCGGAGCCTGACCCTGGAAGGTCTGCGATTGCGCAGTGGCGGCCATGCGAGAGGCGCATGGCGCGCGGGCGCCAATCAGCGCGGATCAATGAGATCCGGGTGATCCTGTGGAGAGGGAGCGGCTCCGCCTAGCGGCGCCGCATGCGAGTAGTCATCGTACATGTTCCTGCGAAAGCATACATGGAGAACACGGAACGTCGTCCCCTTGACTCGTGGGGTGATCTGGACTGACACGAGTATACCGCCTCGGCGCGGCAGTGTCCAGACGCGCCCCCACCCCAACCCTTCCCCCGCCGAGGCGGGAGAGCGGCTTTCCGACTTGCGCACTCCCCATGCATGTTCCGATTCCTTGCTCCCCCCCGCCGAGGCGGGAGAGGGGGCTGGGGGGTGAGGTGGCGCCAGGCGTGCGTAGAGCAGAGCGGCGAGGATGCGCCAGCACTGGAGCGCACGGGAGGGAGCCAGCAGAGCCATGCGAGCCATGCACGGGATGCGACAGACGCGACGAAGGGGAGATGCGGGCGGGGCGTCCAGCGCGAGAGCGCCACTGCGCGCCTACCGCGCCAGCCAACGCTATCTGGCGGGCGAGGATGTCGCCGAGCGCGACACGCTGAGCGCCGCGCCGCCGCTGCCCGCGATCCCGTCCGCCGCGCCATCGGCGGCTCAGCCTGGCTACCACGAGCCAGCGCGCGCCGTGGGCGCCATCTCGCCGCTGGTCGAGCAGGCGCGGGCGCTGCGTCGGCTGCGCTCCGCCGATTGGACGCTGATCCTGGCCGCGTTCGCCCTCTGCGCGCTGGGGCTGCTGATGGTCTTTAGCGTCAGCCAGGCCATCGTCCCGGATGATCCCTGGAGCCTGCCGCGCCACCAGGCGCTGGCGGCGGCGCTGGGCGCGCTGGGGCTGATCGTCGCCTCGCGCGTGGACTATCACCGCTGGCGGCGGCTGGCGCTGCCGGGGCTGGCGCTGGCGCTGGCGCTGATGACGCTGACCCTGCTGATCGGGCTGGAGGTCAACGGCGGGCGGCGCTGGCTTGGCGGGGACATCAGCTTCCAGCCGAGCGAGCCAGCCAAACTGGCGCTGATCGTCTTCCTCGCCGACTGGTTCGCGCGGGTCGGGCCAGATGTACGCACGGCCAGGCGCGGGCTGCTGCCGTTCGTGGCAGCGACCGGCGCGCTGGTGGCGCTGACGCTGGCCCAGCGCGACATGGGCACCGCCACCGTGATCGTCGCGCTGGCCTTCGCGATGTATTTCACCGCTGGCGCGCGGCTCTCGCATCTGCTGGCGCTGCTCGGCGCGGGGGGGCTGGGGCTGGCCGCGCTGGCCATCGTGGTCAGCTACCGGCGGGCGCGGCTGGCGGCCTTCCTCAATCCTGTGCCACCGGGCTGCCACGACCCCAACTCATATCAGGTCTGCCAGGGCCTGCTCTCGCTCGGCTCTGGCGGCGTCTTCGGGGCCGGGCTGGGCGCCAGCGTGCAGAAGGCGGGCTACCTGCCGCTGCCACAATCTGACTCGATCTATGCCGTGCTGGGCGGCGAGCTGGGGCTGCTGGGTTGCGCGCTGACGCTCGGCCTGCTGGTCGCGCTGATATGGCGCGGCTATCGCGCGGGCCGGCGCGCGCCCGATAGCTTCGGCGCGCTGCTGGCGTGTGGCATCACCACCTGGTTCGCCGCGCAGGCCGCCATCAATATCGGCGGGGTGGTCGCCGCGATCCCCTTCACTGGCGTGCCGTTGCCGTTCATCAGCTATGGCGGCGCGGCGCTGGTGAGCGCGCTGGTCGCTGTCGGCGCACTGCTGAATGTCGCAGCGCAGGGAGCGCCGCTGCGCATCCGGCGACGGCCCAGCGAGGCTTCGCCGTGGCGCCAGCCCGAGCAGCCAGATCAATCAGAGCAGTCAGATGACGCCACGGCGACGGAGTCTGAACGCCAGCGGTTGCTTTCGGGCATGCCACTTGCTACGGCTGGGTATGCACGGACATCGAGCGAGCCAGGGTTGCTCGCTCGCACACGCGGAGAGGAGCACGAGCCACAATGAATCGCTTTTTGCTGGGCGCCGCGATAGGCGCTGCCCTCGTCTACTTCTTTGACGTAGAGCACGGCCCTGTACGTCGCCAGCGCGCCTCAGACTTCGCCAGTCAGTACATCAACTCTGACACGATGGATCAGGCGCGACAGGCTGGGCGCTCCACCATGAATCAGGCGCGCTCACTCACCAACCAGGTTACCAACTCGCTCAGCAATCAGGTGAGCCAGTTGCGCAATCGCCGCTCGACAACGGACGACATCGTGGGCGCCAATAGCTCGACGCTGACGACCGCCAACTCGTAGGCGCCGCGGTACGACCCGCAGCATCCCAGGACATCCCAGAACATCCCAGAACATCCCAGAACATCCCATCGGAACCTGCTAGCCTGTCCCCGCATCCGGGGTCAGCCTCGGGCGCTCGCCTGGAAGCGGCGCAACGGGCTGGCCCCGGATGCGCTTACCCAGCACGCCTGCCCCTCTCCCAGAGAGAGAGGGGCGTCCGGCGTTCCGGCAGAGTCGCCACTTGCGCCAGTGTGAGCCAATCTACCGTCAGTTCATGCGGATCCAGCCGGGTGGATCGCTCGCGGGGAACGACTGATCGGACGTCTCGTCCAGCAGATCCCACTGCTCCACGCCGTCAGCGACTTCCTCGGCGGCGCCCGACGCCGCGACCTCCGCTGGTTCGGTCACCAGGTCATGCTGCTCGCCAGGCTGAGCCTGCTGCGGCTGATCGTCCTGCATGCGCTGTGTCATCGTCGCCTCCTTCGCTCACCGGCGCCGCGCCCCCTCCCCCAACCCCTCCTCCGCTTTGCGGGAGAGGGGAGCCGGAGCTTTCGCGCCTTGGGCGAGAACGCTCCGCGCCCTTGCCCTCTGGGAGAGAGTTGGGGTGAGGGCGCGCTTGCGTTTGCGCTATACATAGCGTATCATCTCTGCCGGAGGTATGACACCCAATGGCATCAATCGCGTAGCGACCGGGCTGGGGCGCTCTCCGCGCCGGAAAGCCTGTGATCCTGAGCGCCTCATCCGCCGCGAGTGCGAGGGCGCCGGGTGTACGCTGCGCCCTGTCCGCTTTCCGGCTATGTGATCTGCCTCCGCCTCGCGCAATCCTGATCCTCACATACGCCAGCGAAAGCCGCCCACGGCTCCCCAGCGTCCGCCGCGCCTCCCACCGCCGCCAATCATAGATGAGAGCGCCTGCCGTAAGCACGTCCCGCATGAAATCTCACTGTGAGGCGCATTCATCCATGTCTCTGTCCACGGTCGCGCTGACGGCGCGAAACATCAGTAAAACCTATGGTCGGCATCAGGTCTTGCGGGCGATCACGCTCGCGCTGAGCCAGGGCGAGCGCGTGGGGCTGGTCGGCGCGAATGGCGCGGGCAAGACCACGCTGCTGCGCATCCTGGCGGGCGTGGAGCAGGCCGACGCGGGCGAGATCATGCTCGGCCCGTCGCTCGAGCTGGGCTATCTGGCGCAGACGCCCGCCATCATCGCTGGCCAGACCGTCGAGGACGCGCTGTATGAGGCGGTCGGGCGACTGCGCGCGATGGAGGCGCGCATGCGCGAGCTGGAGGCGGCAATGGCGTGGCCCGACAACTCGGAGCTTGCCAGCCAGCTCGATGAATATGGCCAACTCGTCACGCGCTATCAGGAGCGCGGCGGCTATGATCTCGATCATCGCATCGCGGCGACGCTGGCCGGGCTGGGGCTGGACTCGCTGCCGCGCGAGCGCGAGATGGCGCGGCTCTCGGGCGGCGAGCGGGCGCGCGTGGGGCTGGCGGCGCTGCTGCTGCGCTCGCCCGATGTGCTGCTGTTGGATGAGCCAACCAGCCATCTGGACGCCGCCGCGCTGAACTGGCTGGAGGGCTATCTGAGCGCCTATCCAGGCGCCGCGCTGATCGTCTCGCACGACCGCCAACTGCTCAACAGCGCCGTAACGCGCATCCTGGAGGTGGATGACCGCGAGCGCACGCTGACCTCCTACGCGGGCGCCTACGACGCCTACATCCAGGCCAGGGCGGCGGCGCGCCTGCGCTGGGAGGAGGAATACGCGCGCCAGCAGGAGGAGATCGCGGCGCTGCGGACGCGGGCGCGCGAGGCCACGCAGTCTACCGCGCATCCCAAACCTGTCACGCAGACGCGCTATGGCAAGATGGCCTACGACGCGCATGGAGCCAACGCCCAGCGTAGCGCCGCCCGCAACATCCGCAACGCCGAGGAGCGGCTGCGGCGCATCGAGGAACATCCGATCCCCAAGCCGCCCAGGATCATGCGCTTCCACCAGCGCTTCCGCTCCGACGAGATTCGCACTGAGCTGGTCATCCGCGCGGAGAGCGTCTCGAAGCGGCTGGGCGGGCGCGACCTGATCCGCGATCTCGATCTGATCGTGACGCCGCAGACGCGTATCACGCTGGTGGGACCGAATGGCGCGGGCAAGACGACGCTGCTGCGGCTGCTGCTGGGCCTGCTGCCGCCCGATCGCGGCGCGGTGCGGGTGGCGCCGAGTGCGCGCATCGGCTATCTGGCGCAGGAGCCGACGGCGCTCGATCCCACACGCACCGTGCTGGAAGCCTATCGCGAGGGCTTTGAGGGCGAGAATGGCGCCTTCATCGCCGGGCTGATCGGCTACGGGCTGTTCCAGCTCGACGACGCCGAGAAGCTGGTTGGCGCGCTCAGCCCCGGCCAGCGCCGCAAGCTGGAGATCGCGCGGCTGCTGGCCGAGCGCCCGACCGTGCTGGCGCTGGACGAGCCAACCAACTACGTCAGCCTCGACATCCTGGATGTCTTCGAGGCGGCGGTGACGGAGTTTGCTGGCCCCGTCATCGCCGTCTCGCACGACCGCTACTTCATCCGGCGCTTCGGCGGCGAGACGCTGGAGCTGCGCGCTGGCCGCCTGATTCGCCGTCCCGCCGAGGAGTATCTGGCGCTGGAGGCAGAAGCGACCTCCAGCGCCGAAAGCTAGCTTGCCGTATGCGACGATGTGATGTAGCGAGACCACGCGCCATTGGCATAATGCAGGAGATAGGTGGTGAACGACATGCGCGACGTGCCGCCGCCGCCGGGGAGCGGCGTTAGTTCCGTGCCGATGGTTCGCCGGTTGCCGGTCGCCCAGACTTCGCCATCTGGCAACGTCGTCCAGGTGGTGATGGAGCCGACATCGGAATAAGGCCAATTCAGCGATTGCCACGCGCCGCCATCTTCGCGATACACGTTGGCGATCAGCGCTTCACTCTCTGGCGGAGCATTGTCAGGCGACTTCCAGTCATATGCCCAGCCAGCGCCGTCACCGGTGATGTAGACGATGCCACTGAACTCCCCACCATGCAAAACCGGATTAGTGGGATCCGTTGGCGCGAGCGCAGCGCCTGGCGTGAGCGCTGGCGTCGGCAGGGCCGAGACGGCGCCGGGGGCCATTTGCCACGCGACGCCATCGTAGTGCGCGACGGCGCCAAAGCCGGAGCCATACATGCCACTCGCCCAGATGTCGGATGGCGAGACGGCGCGCAGCGACAACACTTGAAGACCACCCGGCGAAGCAACCTGGGTCCATGCGCCATCATGATAGTGCGCCAGGTACTGCGCCTGCTCCTTGTAAGGGCCTGTGAAGGACGATCCCGCAACCCAGAGGTCATCGAGGCCAGCCGGAACTATGACGCCTGGCATCTGGATCGGGCAGGGGGCGACCTGCGTCCATGCTCCATGCTGGTAGTGCCACAGCCGCGCAACCCCAACCGAAATAAGGCCATTACCGTTCGTGAACTCGTCTGGCCCACTCGTGAGCAGCCATCCATCATCGGGCGCGCGCATACTCAGCGCGAATACCATGCCATGATTCGCCGGGCGCTGCGACACGGGAACGATGCCCCAGGCGCCGCCCGTGTAGTGCAGGAGGATGAGTCCCTGGCTGTTGTAGTTGGCGCTGCCGAAGTTCCATTGACCGGAGGCCCAGCCATCGGTCGACGAATCCATTGAGATGTGGGTGAGGCTGACATCCTTCAGATCGAGCGCGACCCGCGACCAGCGGCAGTCGCTATAGCGCAGGATGACCCCTTGCGAGGGCTGGCCATTCGCGTTTTCAATCTCGCCGACCGCCCAGCCGTCGGTGGTGGAGGTCATCGCCAGATCGCTCAGCGTGAGGTTGGCGGGCAAGTCTGCTGTCGTCTTGCTGGCGGGACACGCCGATCACGGCGTGGTGGGATGCGTGGCGCGTTTGCCACCCTGACGGATATGGGGCAGCGCCCAGAACATGCCGACCAGCAGGGCCACGATCAGCGCGGCTGCCGCGCCGCTCAGCCAGCCGCCGCGCGCCAATACGACATAAGAGCGCGCGGCGGGATCAGTGTTACTGGCGAAGCGCGCTCGGAGCCGCGCGTGGCTGGCCGCCCTCGCTGCTCTGACGTCGGCTCGCTCGGCCTCGGCGATGCGCGTGTAGAGCCGCTGGCGCAGCTCTGGCCCGACGGTGGGCGCAGGCGCCGAGCGGATGATCTGATAGACGGCGATTGCGTCCGACTGCTCGCGGCAAGCCGCGCACGCGCGCAGATGGCGCTCGACCCGCGCCGCATCCTCTGGCGCCAGCGCGCCCGCGTGGTAGGTCTCCAGCAGCGGCTCGACATGCGCCGTGGCGTTGGGACTTCCCCACATGCTCTCACTCTCCCTTTATCTGCGCGGCATCGTACAGGCTCCGGAAGCGCTCGCGGGCGCGGCTAAGCAGCTTGCGGGCGTTGGCGGACGTGGCGCCGAGCGCGGCGGCGATCTCCTCAGCAGCGAATCCCTGTGTGGCGAGCAGCAGCGCGGCGCGCTGGCGCTCTGGCAGCGCGCGCAGGCTGCGCTCGATCAGGTCGCGCTCGGCGGCGCCGCGCTCGATGTCCAGACCGGAGGAAAAGAGATCGCCGGGCGAAAGCTCCTCGCGCTCGGCGTTGTCAGCGCGTGGTCGCGCGGCCAGCGCCGAGAAGCTGAGCGGCGTCTTGCGGCGCAGCTGGCTGATGGCGAGGTTGGTAGCGACGCGATACAGCCACGCCTCC
>JAICVT010000375.1 GCA_025935235.1 Ktedonobacterales bacterium
GGGTGGTCGCGACTGGCTCCGTCACAGCCACAATACCATCAACTGCTCGTCCTGGGAGTGGTCGTCGCTCAGCTTGAGCGCCTTGCGCTGCACGCCGGAGACCTCGAAGCCCAGCGCGCGGTCGAGCGCGATGGCGGCGGTGTTAGACGTCACCACCGCCAGGATCAGTTGCTCCAGGCCATCCAGCGCGCGGGCGCGGGCGATCAGCGTCTCCATCAGCGCGCGTCCGTAGCCCTTGCCGCGCGCCTCGGACGCGACATACATCTGGAAGATGTCGCCGATGTGCCGGTTCTTCTTGCCCGGCGCGCGCTCGAACGCCACAATGCCCAGCAGGCGCTCATCCGGCTGGCCGCCATCCTCACCGCCATCGTCAAACGCGCCGAGAATGAAATTGCCCGCCTCCGCGATGGTGCGCAGCCGCGCCGCCACATCCGCCAGCGGACGATCTTTCGACTCTTCGTAAGCGGAGCCGAACGCTTCCGGCTCCTCGCGTAGCGCGCGCAGTCGCAGCGTCCAGTAGGCGTCCAGATCAGCCTCGGTCAGCTCGCGTATCCGCAATGCGTCAACTCCTTGCCGCGCTCGTTCGATACGCGCGACTCCTGCCGCATGATAGCCCGCCTCGTGTCGCGGCGGCAAGGCGACCTCTCCCCCTGCCCCCTCCCCTTCAGGGAGGGGAACTCGCTTTGAGGGGATGTGGTAATAGTCAAGCTGGCAGACGCCAAAAAACAATCTCCGAGCCGCCGCAAAGCCATCGCCAATGACTACGCATGGAACTGTTATTACCCCCTTGCCTGGGTTCCCCTCCCTGAAGAGAAGGAGGCAGGGAGAGAGGTCGCGCCTGGTCGCCATCGCCGCATCGCCCGACGCGAGTTCCCCTCCCTGAAGGGGAGGGGGCAGGGGGAGAGGTTCCTCGCCCACACACAAACGAGAGCGGGCTGGGCGCCCTCATAAGGGTACCCAGCCCGCCGTCTCTCTCAGTCTCTCGCGGTCTCGCTCTGGCTCAGTTCTGCGGCACGTTGTTGGTTCCGATACCGGGCAGGCCGGGCGCGAACGTCGTGCCACCGTCGCCATTATTGCCAGCGATCTGGCCGGGGTCTGGCGTCGCGTTCGGGTCCGGCGTCGTCTCGGCGCCGGGGGTCGGCGCGACCTCCGCCAGGCTCACACCCGTTTCGACCAGAATCTGGCCGAGCTGCTTGGCGTCCAGCGTCTCGTGGCGGCGCAGCTCCAGCGCGATGCGCTCCAGGGTGACGCGATGCTCGGTGAGCAGCGCCTTCACCTGCTTGTAGGCGCTCTCGACCAGCTGATGCGTCTCCTCGTCAATCACCCTCGCCGTCGCCTCGCTGTAGTCGCGCTGGCCCATATCGGCGCCGTTGCCAAATGGGCTGGGGCGGTCGCTGAACGAGACCACACCGACGCGCTCGCTCATGCCCCAACGCGTCACCATGTTGCGCGCGATGGCCGTCACCTGCTGGAAGTCGTTCTCCGCGCCGGTGGTGATGCTGCCGATGGCCACATCCTCCGCCGCGCGCCCGCCGAGCGCCGTCATGATGCGCCCGAACAGATACGCCTTGGAGTAGTTGTAGCGATCATCCAGCGGCGTGTACTGCGTGACACCCAGCGCCTGGCCGCGTGGCACGATCGTCACCTTCGTCACCGGATCAGAGTGCGGCGTCAGCAGACCGACCAGCGCGTGGCCGCCCTCATGCACCGCCACGACACGCAGATCCTCTTCCGTCAGCACCAGCGGCCGCTCGGCGCCAAGCTGGATGCGATCCAGCGCGTCGAAGAAGCAGCGCATGTTGACGCGATCCAGGTTGCGGCGGGCGGCCAGCAGCGCGGCCTCGTTGACGAGGTTGGCCAGGTCGGCGCCGACCATGCCGGTCGTGGAGCGGGCCAGCGTCTGCATATCCACATCGGTCGCCAGCGGCACGCCGCGCGCGTGGATGCTCAGGATCGCCTGGCGACCCTTCCAGTCGGGGCGATCCACCGTCACGCGGCGGTCGAAGCGGCCCGGGCGCAGCAGCGCCTGGTCGAGGTTGTCGGGGCGGTTGGTCGCCGCGATCACCACCACCGCCTGATGCGAGTCGAAACCGTCCATCTCCACCAGCAACTGGTTGAGCGTCTGCTCGCGCTCGTCGTTGGTGGTCAGGCTGGTGCCGCGCTGGCGGCCCACCGCGTCAATCTCATCAATGAAGATGATGCTTGGCGAGGCCTTCTTGGCCTGATCGAACAGGTCGCGTACGCGGCTCGCGCCAACGCCGACCAGCACCTCGACGAACTCAGAGCCAGACATCGAGAAGAACGGCACGCCCGCCTCGCCCGCCACGGCGCGCGCCAGCAGCGTCTTGCCGGTTCCTGGAGGGCCAACCAGCAGGGCGCCCTTCGGAATCTTGCCGCCGAGCCGCTGGAACTTCTGCGGCGTCTTGAGGAACTCGACGACCTCTTCCAGCTCGGCCTTGGCCTCATCCACGCCCGCCACATCGGCAAAGGTGGTGTTGGGGCGGTCCTCCATAATCAGCTTGGCGCGGCTGCGTCCGAAGTTGAAGATGTTCTGCTGGCTCTGGGTCGCGCGCCGCGAGAACCAGATCAGTAATCCGAGCAGCGCCACGATCGGCAGGATGTTGAAGGCCAGCGTGAACCACAGGTCGCTCGACCCGCTGGACTTGGTGTAGACCACCACATGGTGAGCCGCCAACGCCGCCTGCAATGGCTGGTCGTTGGTGAAGTGCTCGAATGTGTTGAATTTATCGGAGGTGACGGTCGTGCCGTCCTGCTGTTTATAGGTGATCTGCTGCGTCAACTGACCGTTGATGTTGCCGCTGTCGTCAATCGTGACCGACTTGACCTCATCGTTCTGGACATAGCCGATGAAGTCGCTGTAGGCCATGTTGATGGACTGGCCGTTGGCGCTGGCATTCAGCCAGTTGTACAGCTCAACGCCGACCAGCACGATCAGCGCCAGCAGCAGCAGGCGCGAGACCCAGCTGAGGCCAGCGCCGCCGCGTGGGGGGTGGTTCTGGCCGTTGCCCGCCGGGCCGCCGGGACCACCGGGCGTATTCGCGGGCCGGTTGGGCGGGCCTCCCTGCGGGTTATTGAGGGCATTGCGTGCGGGAATCAGCGCCTTGAGCCGCGTGAGCGGCGACGGAGAGTCCAGCTGAGCAGCCTGGAGCGATGATCGTTGATCCATCTTCGCTCGCGCCTCGCTTTCAGGTAGTGAGAGTGGTCGCTTGCGCCGCGGGCGCGCCAGCGATAGACGGCGATAGAAGCAGCGCGTGGCGAGCCGCCAGTGTTGGGCGGCAGCGCCCGCGCCAGAGACGTTCCAGAGACTTCTCGGATTATACCGCAGCCGCGAAGCGCGTCCAGCGGCGACCTCTCCCCCTGTCCCCCTCCCCTTCAGGGAGGGGGAACCCGCGGCAGGCGGATCGCCGCAGGGGCGACTGGCGCGCTTGCAAGCGCCAACCAGCGCCGACCAACGCGCCGCAGAGCCTCCAGCTCCCCCTCCCTGAAGGGGAGAGGGTTGGGGGGAGAGGTTCCGAACACTCTGTATACGTTCCTGAAGCGAAAATGGCGCCTAACCGGCGGCGTTTCCTTCCGATGGCGGCGGCAGCTCATCCACGCGGCAGCCCAGCGCCAGCGCCCGCTTCCGCGACGCCTGCTCGCGGTCGGTCAGCCCAATCGCCTGCCACAGCGCGATGGCTTCGACATACGCAGCGACGCCACCCGCGCGATCATCGCTGTGCTGCAGCAGCAGCGCGCCGAGGATTTCAAGCGTTGTAGCGACATTGATGCGGTCGCTCGCCTCGCGCAAGACGGCGATGCCCGCGCGGTAGGCCTGCGCCGCCTCGGTATACTGGCCGCGCTCCTCAGCAATCTGCCCCAGCGCAAATAGATCCACCCCCTCGCCCTGCCGATCCTGCGTCTCGCGGCGGATGGGCAGGCTCTGCTGGAAGTAGTCCGCCGCGTCCTCCAGCCGCCCGCGCGCGAGCGCCACCTGCCCCAGGCTGCTCAGA
>JAICVT010000349.1 GCA_025935235.1 Ktedonobacterales bacterium
CCCTGGTCTTCCCACGCCGCAGGGTCTTCGCGCGGCTCCAGATGGGTGAAGACCGTCGTTTCGGTCAGCGCGCGGCGCAGCGCCAGCTCGATGCGCTCGCATAGATCGTGGCCCTGCTGCACCGTCCAGGTGCCGGGCACCAGCACATGCAGCGAGATGAAGCGCCGCGAGCCAGAGCTGCGCGTGCGCAGTGCGTGGAACTCGATGCCCTCGGCGCGGTAGGGGGCCAATACATCGGCGATGGTGCGCTGGTCGGCCTGGGGCAGCGCCGTATCGAGCAGGCCATAGCCGCTCTCGCGCAGCAGCCGCAGCCCCGTCCAGATGACGTTGAGCGCCACAATCAGCGCGATGATGGGGTCGAGCAGCAGCCAGCCCGTCAGGCCGATCAGCGCCACCGCCACGACCACACCCACCGTTGTCCAGACATCGGTGAGCAGGTGGCGTGCGTCGGCAGTCAGCGTGATGGAGCGGTGGCGCTTGCCGCCCTGCCACAGCAGCCACGCGACGACGCCGTTGATGGCTGCGGCGATCACCGCGACGCCCAGCCCCAGGCCAACACTCTCCAGTGGCTGCGGATGCAGCAGGCGCGGGATCGCCGCGATGGCGATGCTGCCAGCCGCCACCAGAATCAGCGCGCCCTCCAGCCCGCTGGAGAAGTACTCGGCCTTGGAGTGGCCGTAGTGGTGGTCTTCGTCGGCGGGGCGCCCGGCCAGCCACAGCGCCCACAGCGCTACCAGCGCGGCGATCAGGTTGACGACCGACTCCACCGCGTCGGAGAGCAAGCCCACCGAGCCAGTCAGCCGATAAGCGAAGAACTTGAGGGCCATCGTCACCAGCGCGGCGGCGATAGAGAGCCAGGTATAGGAGCGCGCCGTGCTGAAGCGTCGTAGCATCACTCTCCTCCTGTCCCCCCTAAAGCGTTGTCATCTGGCTCCCCCTTCTCCCCATGCGAGAAGGGGGCAGGGGATGAGGCGCCATTTCAACCTTGCGGCGCTGGCGCGCGTACACCATTATACAGAGGGTGAGGCGGCAGGCGACAGCGGCGCGCGGGCGCCTCTCGTTCAACCACTCATCCTGGATTACATCCGATCATGTCGGATCATATCACTACTGGCCCGGCGGACCTCTGAACCTCTCTGGCGCGCTTCTGGCATCCTGGCGAGATTCTGGCGAGGCGCAGACGGACCTGGGACGTCTAGGAACCCTGGGAAGGCACACGAGCATGCTATGGTTTGGAAAAACGAAGAGTGACCAGCAGACGCACGCCACCGCCGCCGAGCTGGCGGCGATGGACGCCTATTCACGCGCGGTTGTCGGCGTGGTCGAGCGGGTTGGGCCTGCGGTCGTGCAGGTCGGTGTGGCCAAGACGGCCTCTGGAAACACGCCGTTCGGCGTCACCTCGCGCGTGGTGGAGGGCGCTGGCTCCGGCGTCATCTTCGCGCCGGATGGCTACATCCTGACCAACAGCCATGTGGTGGATGGCGCGCTAAAAATCCAGGTGACGCTGGCCGATGGGCGCGACCTCCCGGCGCAGGTCGTGGGCAACGATCCTGAAACCGATGTCGCGGTCGTGCGCATCAACCCGCCCGATGGCCAGAAGTTGCCCACTGCCAAACTTGGCGACTCCGATCACCTGCACGTCGGACAGCTCGTCGTGGCGATTGGCAGCCCGGCGGGATTGCAGAGCACCGTGACAGCGGGCATCATCAGCGCGCTGCACCGCACGCTGCCCGGTTATGGCGGGCGGATGATCGAGGATATCGTGCAGACCGACGCGGCGGTCAACCCCGGCAACTCCGGCGGGCCGCTGGTCAACGCGGCGGGCGAGGTGATCGGCATCAACGTGGCGGTCTTGCAGGCGACACAGGGCCTCTCCTTCGCCATCCCCATCAACACCGTCAACTGGGTCGCCTCGATGCTGATGCGCGATGGCGAGGTGCGCCGCGCCGTGATCGGCATCGCGGGGCAGGCCGTCATGCTGACCCAGTCGGCGCGGCGCGCTCTTCACATCGAGACGCCCACAGCGGTCGAGGTGCTGCAGGTCGTCGCCAACGGCCCCGCCGCCCAGGCCGGCATCCGCCCGGGCGATGTGATCTTCACGATCGAGGGCAAGCCTGTCGCCACGGTGGACGATCTGCGCCGCGTGCTGGAGCGCCTGCCCAGCGGCTCGCAGGTGCAGGTGGGGCTGGTGCGCGTTGGCCAAAGCGGCCCGGTGGTGGCGGAAGCCAGGCTGCGGGTCGTGGTGGCCAGCACACGCGCGCGCTAGCGACCTGGATGGGCCTTGCAGCCGACTTTACTGGCTGGACAGGCGCTGGTAGACTGGTGGCATGATACGCCAGCCTGCCGGCGCCATTCCATACAACGCCATACAGCGCAACGGCAAATGAAAGGGGTAGACGACCATGATCCATTTGGCCTCTTACATCGTGCTGCCGCTGCTGCTCGTCGTCGGCGCTGTCTGGCTGGATCTGCGGACGCGGCGCGGCTATGGCCTGGCGCTGCTGGTCGTGGCGCTGCTGGCCGCGGGCATCTGGGGCGCCATCTCATTCGAGCAGGCGCTGCGCCAGGCGCCTTCCAGCGAAGAGTTCGGGATCGGGTTCGTGCTGGCTGTCTACCTGCTGATCGGCCTGGCTTTTGCGCTGCTGCTGTGGATCGGCGCGCTGGTCGAGGCAAGCGCCGCCCGTCAGGGATGGTGGATCGCTGGACTGGTCGCGTCGGCTGTGCTGCCAGGGCTGCTCATCGTCCTCGACATCGCGCTCAATCTCGGCGCACGCGGCTACGGTTACTTCGGCGGCGTCACGGAAGCGCTGCTGCTCTTTCTCCCCACCGTGACGGTTCTCGCCTTCAGTGTCAGGCGTATCGTCCGGCCCGCGCGCGCGTTGGTTGGCGGCTGACGCCGTTGCCCCGCGCCCGCCGCTGGAGCGCCTATAGACCGCTACCGCTCCGCCCTTGACTTTCCCCGCGTCTCGCCGCTACTATGTCACCGTGACATGTCATAGTGAGCGGTCTGCGCGCGGAGGGAGGAGCGTGAGCGCATGTATGAGTTGATCATCCTGGCGCTGCTGGCGCGCTGGCCCCTGCACGGCTATCTGATCGCCAAGATCACCAACGACATCCTCGGCCCCTACGCACACCTGAGCAACGGGCGGCTCTATCCGCTGCTGAGCAAGCTGGAGGTCGCCGGGCTGATCGCGTTGGCCGACGACACGCCGTCCACATCGGGAGGGCGGCGTCTGCGTCGCTACGCCATTACCGACGCGGGGCGGCGGCGAGTGCACCATCTGCTGATGGATACGACCTCCAACCAGGGCGACTACCAGCGCATCTTCTGGTACAAGCTCCCCTGCCTGGATCTGCTTACCCTGGATGAGCGGCTCTATCTACTCGACCACTACATCACCTACTGCCAGAGCCATATCTTCCACTACACCGCCGAGATCACCGATCTCACCGCGCATCACGAGCACTTCGAGCAGAGTCCAGCCGCCTATCGCGAGGCGGTGATGGAGACGCTAGAGCACACGCTGCGGCGCTGGCGGCTGGAGCTGGAAGCCGCGCTCCAGTGGCGCACGCGCGTCGTCGCTCAGGCCGAGCATCCGCCCGATGCGCCCGAAACCGAGACACGCGCCGTCGCTGGCGGCGCCCTGACTGAGAATAGCTGACGGCGATGATCGCGATCATCGCTTGATCTGACCACGCACGAGACATGACGAGACACCAGGAGAGCATGATGGAGACTCCGACCACGACCCCACTGGCGACGCCGAGCGGCAGCCAGCGCTCGCTGCGCGGCACGGCGCTGGTGGCGACGCTGGTGGCGCTGATGCTGACGCTGCTGCTCGAAGCGCTTGACCAGACCGTGGTCGGCACGGCGCTGCCCAAGATCATCGGCGATCTGAATGGCTTCAGCCTCTACACCTGGGTGGCGACGGCCTATCTGCTCGCCTCGGCCACCGTTATCCCGATCATCGGCAAGCTCTCCGACCAGTTCGGGCGCAAGGGCTTCTTCCTCGCGGGCGTCGTGATCTTCCTGGTCGGCTCGGCGGCCAGCGGCGCGGCCCAGACCATCCAGCAGTTGATCGCCTTCCGCGCGCTGCAAGGGCTGGGCGCTGGCGTTGGCATCTCGCTGGTCTTCACCGTCGTCGGCGACATCTTCCCGCCCGCCGAACGCGCGCGCTGGCAGGGGATGTTTGGCGCGGTGTATGGCATCTCCAGCGTCTTTGGCCCCACGCTGGGTGGCTGGCTGACCGATCACGGCCCGCTGGTCACTGGCTTCGTCACCGACGCTTCGCGCTGGCGCTGGGTCTTCTATGTCAACTTGCCAATCGGAATCATCGCGCTGATCGCGCTGATTATCTACCTGCCAACCAACATCTCGGCGCGCACCTCCACGCTACGCGGCTGGCCCGCCATCCGGCGGATAGACTTCTCCGGCGCGGCGCTGGCCTCGGCGGCTACCATTCTGCTGCTGCTGGGGCTGACCTGGGGCGGCCAGACCTATCCGTGGGCGTCGTGGCAGGTGATCGGCGCGCTGGTCGTCGCGGCCCTGCTTTTCGCC
>JAICVT010000242.1 GCA_025935235.1 Ktedonobacterales bacterium
CATGCTGATTTCCCTCTCGGCGCCTTGTCGTCACCTGCGCCGATGCTAGAGCCATCAGCATCGGTGATGGGGATTGATCGTGGTGGGGTCACAGACAGTGTATCCCATCGCGCCAATACTCAATACAGCCAACAGCGCTTGCGCACGCGGCGCCTCCGCAATCTCAACCTATCCCCATCGTCCGGCTCCATCACCTCGCCTCATACGCGATCCGGCCCACATCGCGATGTATTCAGATATATTCACATGAAACTTTGGGCGCGGCGCGACGCTCTCATCCTGCGGTCCACACGCGAGATGGACCCTCAACACCGGAGATACCATGCAATCCGCGCAACCTGTGAGTCCCGCGAGTCCTTCGCGTCCTTCGCTCGCCTACCGCGCCGCCATCCTGACGGTGGTCGTCGCGCCGCTGATCGGCGTCGTGCTGGCCATCCGCCTGCTCTGGCAGTCCGCGGTCTCGTGGACCGACATCACGCTGCTGCTGGTGATGTATGCGCTGGTGGCGCTGGGCGTCACCGTCGGCTTTCACCGCATGCTGACACACCGCAGCTTCACGCCGCATCCCGCCATCAAGTTCATCCTGCTCGTGCTCGGCTCGATGGCCTTCGAGGGGCCCGCGCTGAGCTGGGCGGCGACCCACATCAAGCATCACGCTGTCGCCGACCGCGAGGGCGACCCGCACAGCCCGCTGGATGGCTTCTTTCACGCCCACATGGGCTGGCTCTTCACTAAACAGATGGAAGACCCCAATGTCTACTGCCGCCATCTGGTGAAGGACCCCATCATCGCCTTCGTCAGCCGCACGTTCCCGCTGTGGGCCGGCCTCTCGCTGGTGATTCCCTTCGCCATCGGCGGCTGGCACGGCCTGATCTGGGGCGGGCTGGTGCGCATGTTCCTGACGCATCACGTCACGTGGAGCGTCAACTCCGTCTGCCATACCTTCGGCAAGCGCCCCTACGAGACGAACGACGCCAGCCGCAACGAATGGCTTGTCGGGCTACTGGCGTTTGGCGAGGGCTGGCACAACAACCATCACGCCTTCCCGCGCTCGGCGATCCACGGCCTGCGCTGGTGGCAATTCGACCTCTCTGGCCTGCTGATCGTGGCGCTCGAAAAGGTGGGCCTGGCCAGCGATGTCTACCGCGTGCCGCCAGAGCAGCTCGCGCGCCGCGCCGCCCGCACCGCCGCTCTGCGCAGCGACCTGCGCGCCGCCGAGGACGCTGAGGACGCCGCAGCCACGCCGCTGGTTGGCGCCGCTGCCAGCGAGTAGCGCATCCGTGCGAGCAGGGGCGCAGCTATGAACAGCCTCGCCTCATGCTGTGCGGGCCGTGTGATAGGATGCGGAAACAGGAGGCGCTTCACGTCAACCAGCCGCCTCCACCACAGTATGAGGTGATGTCCATGGCAGTCGCGGGACAGTCATACATACAGGAGCGCGAGGGTGTGCTCTATGTGGGCGACACGCGGGTCGCGCTCGCCAGCCTGATTGGCGCCTGGCAGACCGAGGGCTATACTGCCGAAGAAGCGCGACTGGCGTTTCCGAGCCTCACACTCGCTCAGGTCTACGGCGCCATCGCCTATTACCTGGAACACCAGGCAGCGCTCGATGCTGCGTTTCGCGCCGACGCCACAACCTACGAGCGTCTCCGCGCACAGGAACGCCAGGAGCGCGCCGACTTCTTCCGCCAACTTTCTGACTGATCCAGAGATGCTGCTCTACGCCGCGCAGAACGACCTGATCGTGCTCACGCACGACACGCGCACGATGCCAACCTATTTCGCCGCCTTTCTCGCTCGCCTCGGTCCTGGTGAGCACAGTCCTGGCATCTGGTACACCCCGCAAGCGCTGGCGGTCGGCGTTGCGATTCGCGCCATCCTTGAAGTGTGGCTGTGTAGCGCCCACGACGAGCATCGCAATTGTGAACTGCGTTTGCCTCTTTGAGCGAGGCGCAAAAGCAAGCGGAGCCCCAGGAAGGAGATCATGAGAGCATGGATTGGAAGCTCGAACTGGTCGTCATCCCCGTCACGGATGTGGACCGCGCCAAGGCGTTCTATACCGATAAGATTGGCTTCCACGCCGATCACGATCAGCGCGTGAGCGAGCATCTGCGCTTCGTGCAGCTCACCCCGCCGGGGTCGGCCTGCTCCATCGCGCTGGGCGAGGGGCTGACCGACGCCGCGCCCGGCTCGGTCAAGGGCTTGCAGATGGTTGTCTCTGACATCGAGGCGGCTCACGCCGAACTGGTCGCGCGCGGCGCACAGGTTAGCGAGATCGAGGATCTCGCCTGGGGACGATTCATCTACTTCGATGATCCCGATGGCAACCACTGGGCGGTGCAATACATCCCACCGCGCGGCTAACTCGCTCTCCAGTCCGCGCAGGCGGACTTCGCGGCGGCTTGCCGCCTCCCAGGCGCGATTTCAATCGCCAGCCAGCGTGGCTCCAGCGTCGCGCCAGCGGCGCTCACATGGGCAGATGGATGGCGCTGGAGATGATCGCGCCGAGAGCGACGCAGGCCACGATGGTCGCTGCCATCGCGACAATGACGAAGAGCCAGAGATAGACCCCCAGCGGACGCCGCCGACGTGGCTCGCGCATCGGCTTCGCGGGCTGCTCGCGCTGCGGTCTGGCGGGCGCGACAGGCGCGGCGGGCGCGACAGGCTCAGCGGGCGCAGCGACGACATGCGCGTCTCGCGTCACGAGCGGTGGAGCGTCCGCTGGTGGCGTCTGTGGCGCGGCGGGCGCGCTCTCCGCCTCGATGATGCGCGGCGCCATGACGGAGGCCGCGGCAGCAGGCGCGTCGGTGGTGGTCGCGCCGCCAGGGGGCAGCGCCGGGACGGCGGCAGGCGCGGCCAGCGTCGCGCGCTCGTTCAGCGCGCGGTTGTGATAGTGGGCGATGGCGCGCTCACCGGCCGCCCGCAAGAAGGTGTAATCTACCGCGCCGCCGACCACCGCGCTGACGCCAGGGATGATGCGCCCGATCCACTTGGCGGCCTGCTCAGTGGTCAGCTCGACGCTCAGCCGCGCCAGCACACGCGGCAGCAGATCGGGCAGCACCTGCGCCATGCCCTCGCGGGTCAGCCAGTTGCCGACGCCACGCAGGCTGTCTATGCCCGCCGCCAGCGCCAGCACATCGGCCAGATGCGCCTGCTCTTCTACTGCCGAGGTGTCGTAGCCGTAGGACTGCGCCACTTTAGCCGCCATGCGCACGGCATAGATCGCCGTCAACTGCACATCAGCGCCCATGCCCACCAGCGCCCACAGTCCGCCGGGCAGCGCCGTTACCGCACCGGTCAGCGCGGCGCGATGCCGATATTGCGCGGCAAAGTGACGCGCGACCCAATCTCGCTCGCTGACTGGCAGATCGCGAATGTCCTCGAGCGTGCGCACGCCCTTTTCGTGACGCTGATGCACGCGCAGTACCTCAGGATCAACCGCCGCCGCCCATGAGATGACCTGACGGATGCGCTCGGAGGTGCGCCCCGGCTTGACGTTGAGCATCTGCTGCACTTCGGGTGGTACCGCGCCGAAGGCCTTGCCCACCATGCCTCCCTGCGGATTGAGATACTGCTCGTCTTGCTGGTCGTCTGTCGTCGTCATCGCGCTGCCCTCCGCGTCAACCTGTCTGGGGCCGCACCGCCCCACGATCTCGCCCGAGGATGTCGGAGCATATCCGAAGATGGTTGTATGTGCCCCAGGGCGCCTGCCGCCAGTATAGGGGAGCGCGCGCCATCGGGCAAGAGGCGTAACGGCTCCGTCGGCTCCATGCAGCCTACCCGCTTGCCGCATGCCAACACCGGACAGACAGATGGACGCCACAAGATCGTCCGAGATCGTCTGAGATCGTCCGAGATCGTCTGAGATCGTCTGAGATCGTCTGAGATCGTCTGAGATCGTCTGAGATCGTCAGGGCGCCGTCAGGAAGGAGCTATCGCGCCCGATCAGCCAGCCGTGCGCGCCGCTCGACTGTTGACGCAGCACCAGCGTGCCACTGCTGGAGAGTGTCGAGTGGGCGCGGCGCAGCGTGAGCTGATAGCGCGTCGCGCCATCGGTCGAGACGATGCTCTGATTGCTATAGGGCGCGGCGTGGCAGGCCACCACGGCGCCATCACGCGCATCGAGCGAGCGCAGCTTCGCGATGGTCGCCTGGGCGTCGTAGGCGCCTGCCACGGCGGGCGGCACAGGCGCGGGATCAATGTACCCAGCGAGCTGCTGGTAGTCTTGTCGAGTCAACGTGTCGCAGACCAGCGCCGCCGCGCCAGCGGCCGTGGCATTGGGCGGCGTGGTGGAGGCATAGCGCAGCAAGGTCGCCGCCTGATAGCTCGCGGCGCCGACCGCCAGCAGCGCCAGCGCCAGCACGACTGTAATCAGCGTCGCCGATTGCCCCGTCTGCCCGGCCTTGCCACGCGCGCCGCCCGCCGGCCTGGCCGCCGCCTTGCCCGCAGACGGACTGGCGGGTTGCGCCGCGGAATCAGCCTTCGATTGTGGCGCCTGCCGTGGCATCCGCGCGCATCCTTTCCACCGTCGTTCCGCCATCGTCCCATCGTCTCGCCTGGCCACGGACAGGAGGCGACCGCCCGGCGTTGCCATTGTACCATGCCGCCAATCGCCTGATGCCCCCAGCGCGCGCATACTGCGTACATTGGCTGGGTGTACGTGGGCATGGAATGTGCTGCCCTTGCGGTAGCATGGTCGGCTGACACGGCCGGCGGGCGGGCCACAGTTCCGGTGCGTCGGCTCGCGGTCGAAGAGACAAGGAGGGTATGCGCTATGGATAATCGTCCGCTGGAAGGAATCGTGCTGGGGCTTGGCCGCGAGTGGGCCGACGCCGAGCGGCGCGGTGATACTGACTTCCTCAACTCGACACTGTCCGATGATTTCATCGCGGTCGGGCCGCGTGGCTTTCTGCTAACCAAGCCGCAGTGGATCGCGCGCTACTCCTCAGGCGACCTGAAGAACCAGGCGTTCACCTGGGAGGATGTCACCGAGCGTCGCTACGGCGAGACCGCCGTCCTGATCGGCAAGCAGCAGCAGCAGGCGACCTACCAGGGGAGTGACGCCAGCGGCAGCTTCCGCACGACGCTGGTCATCGTCAGGCATAACAATGCCTGGCAGATCGCTAGCGCGCAGCTCAGCCCGCTGGCCCAGGGCTGACGGCCCCCACCCCCGACCCCGCCCCCGCCGAGGCGGGAGAGGGGCGCCGGCATATTTTCTGATTTGGGCGGCGCATGCGATGCGCTCGCCGCTACCGAACTGGCGTTCCAGGACCAATGGGCGCGCTGGAGCGGTCCTCGCGTGTGGCTGCCACCCGACGATGCGCGTCTGACTATCTGACCACCACAGATGATGGCCGCAACCGCCTGCCCGCTATTTTCCCCCTCGCGCACGCAGGGCCAACCAATCATTTCCCTGCGTTGACACGAACAGTCGTTCTACGGTACACTCAGCAGGGGAGCGCTCAGGCGGACAAACGCCCCCAGCGACGGACGCGACACACGCGGCCTGGTTCTTGCGTATCGCCACAGAGCGTGCGGTGTACGCCCCTCTCTGGATGACCAGGATACAGCAATGACACGGGCCAGACGCGCGGGCTGAACGCGCTATGGGGCCGCATTCATACGAACCGCAGTGATTGAGCGGGCCGGAGGGACACATGCGAGCATTCCTGGATGATTCTCAGCGCGCGCTGCGTCGGCCTGGTCTGCTGCGCGCCACCAATGGCGCCCCTGCCCCCGCGGAGATGCGCGAGGCGAGCGAGGCTCCCAGCGCGAGTAGCGGTCGCTACGAACGCTATCAGCCGTTCCAGCCACGCTACCCGACGGGGCAGCCGCTGTCCAGCGCCGCCGCCTATCCGCAGCCGAGCTATCCGGCGCCGAGCGCTGAGGGCGGCCTTGGCTCGGCGACCGCCTACCCCGGCGTGGGCTACGCGCCATACGCGCCGTATGCGCCCTTCACGCCGTATGCGCTGCCTGGCCCAGCGACGGCGACGCAGCTCGACCCGGAGGTCTGGTTGATCGCGCTGCCCAATGGCGCGGGCGGCATGCGCTCGCTGGAGGGGGCCGACTGTCCCGGCGCGATCCGCGTCAGCCGCCCCTATGGCCACCTGCGCACCGTGCGCCCGATCACGCCGCTGTCTGTGCTTCGGACCCCGGAGCCGACAATCATGTCGGAGGTGAGCGACCCAGAGGGCGTGCGGGTCGTCACCGATGGCCTCGGCCCGGTGACGCTCTCGCCAGAGGAGATGACCAAGCGCGCCAAATCTGCCGCGCGCTCGGAGGCGCGCAAGCGCGCCAAGCTGGCCGCCGCTCAGCGTGACCGCGCGAGCGAGGGCGCTGGCGCCTCGGCGCTACCAGCCGAGCGGCCCGCGCCGCAGATCGTCTCTGCTGTGGAGGTGGAGACCGACGCGGGCATCTTCCGTGTCGAGCGGCCCGGCTCTGTGCTGGACCACAGCGACATGGCCTGGGCGATGGCGCATCTGGAGTCGGGCGAGCCGGATGGCGTGGTGGCACTGCCACGGCGACAACTGGCGCTGCTGCTGACCCTGCTGCCGACCCCCGAAGACCCCGAACAGCCGGAGCAGGATCCGCACTGGGGCTGGGCGCACCGCTTGCGCGGGCCGTGGGAGCGCGGGCCGCTGCATCCCAAGGGCAAGCTGGGCCGACTGATCGCCATTGATCCTGACCCGACCGGCCAGGGCATGCACCGCGCCTGCTTCGAGCTGATCGGAACCG
>JAICVT010000566.1 GCA_025935235.1 Ktedonobacterales bacterium
GCTCACCCTTCGCGCGGCTGATCGAGCAGTGTCAGGCGCAGCAGGTTGAGCGCCGTCAGCGCGGCGCGATTCTTGATGTCGGCGCGCGAGCCGCGCCAGCGCTGGCTGGTATCGCGCACGCCACGATCGGAGGCGACGGCGATATGGACCTCACCGACAGGCTTGCCCTCCTGCTCATCTGGTCCGGCCACGCCCGTGACGCCGATGCCGACTGAGGCGCCGAGCCGCTCGCGCGCTGCCTGCGTCATCGCCCGCGCCGTCTCTACCGCGACCGCGCCGTGGGCGTCGAGGATGCTCTGCGGCACGCCGAATTGCGCTTTGAGATCGGTGGCATAGGCGACGATGCCGCCGCGAAAGGCGACCGAGCTGCCGGGAATGTCGGTGAGCATGCTGGCGAGCAGCCCGCCCGTGCATGACTCCATCACGCCCAGTGTCTCGCCGCGCTGCTCCAGCAGCCGCAAGACGACCGCTGGCAGGGTGTCCTGATCGGTCCCAAAGACGTAGCGCTCGCCCAGCGCCGCGCGCGCGCGCATGTCCATGTCGTCTACCAGGGCGCGCGCCTCGGCTTCGGATCCGGCCTTGGCGGTGATGCGTACATCCACCGCGTCCTGCTTGGCGTAGGTAGCGATGGTCGGGTTGTCAGTATGGGTCAACTCGCCGAGTCGCTCCTCGACGGTTGACTCGCCCAGTCCATAGACGCGCAAGATGCGCGTAAAGAGCAGCCCACCAGTGTAGGGGCGCAGGCGCGGCACGGCCTCGCGTTCCCACATGCGCATCATTTCGGATGGCACGCCGGGCATCGAGATGATGACGACGCCGTCGCGCTCGGTCCACCAGCCGGGCGCGGTGCCGCGCGGGTTGGGCAGCGCGGTGGCGGAGGGGATCAGCCAGGCCTGCTTGATATTGCGCTCTGGCATGGTGACACGCCGCTCGGCGAAGAAAGCGCGCAGGTCAGCTTCGAGTTGCGGATCAACGTAGGGCGTTTCGCCCAGCACAGCGCAGATCGCCTCATGGGTGAGATCGTCCTCGGTGGGGCCAAGCCCGCCGGTGGTGATGACGATGTCGGCCCGCGAGCGCGCCCGCGCCAGCGTCTCGGTCAGGCGCTCCAGGTTGTCGCCGACCTGCGAGACGAAGAAGAGGTCAATGCCCATCGCGGAGAGCTGACGCGCCAGATAAGTGGCGTTGGTGTCGCTGATGTATCCGAGCAGGAGTTCGGTGCCAATCGAGAGGATTTCGGCGCGCATACGGTCTGCCTTTCTGAGCCGTTCAGGTCTGGCTATGTCTGGTCCTGGCCATTCCGGGTCTGCCCCGCGATGTGGTAGCTCGCCCGCCGCACGCGATGGCGCGCCCCCATGGGGGTTCCACACGGGTTTCATGCGGGCGCCACGTCATTGTATCGCCAGCTGCACGGCGCATGCGAAGACTCGCACGCGCCAGGACCGCACCCGTCGCGGATGGTACCGTTGTCGTCCCGGCGAGCCAGGCGCCGCGATGCAGAATCAGTCAGGCGCCGCATGGAGGCGCCGCCCGCTACTTGACACAATATGTAGTGTCTTTGGACTAATCCCTCCTAGATCACTACATATAGTGGTCTTACCCCTTGAAATTACTAGATATTGGATGCACAATAGCTATGCGCGCTTTTCGGGGGCGCGGTGAAGGGCGACGAGCGAGCGTGTACAGACGTGAGCGTCGTCTGAACGAGACGCTGGAGATCGGCGTAGGACAGGCGTAAGGGGGCAGTGGTGAAGACCAGGAAGGACAACTCAGCGGGCGCGTCCGGCAGCGACGGAGCGCCACAGCGCACGGCGAGCGCATCAGCGAGCGTGTGGTCCGAGGCGGCGGTGCGGGTGCTGCGCGAGCGCTATCTGCTGCGCGACGCGGAAGGCACAGTCGTCGAGACGCCAGATGAGCTGGTATGGCGCGTCTCGCGCGCCGTAGCGCAGGCCGAGAAGCAGTGGACTGATCC
>JAICVT010000413.1 GCA_025935235.1 Ktedonobacterales bacterium
CGCAGGAGGGATCATGGACAACTCGACCGCCGTCATCGGCCTGAATCTGATTCGCCAGCAGATTCACGAATATGTCGCGATGAACTTCCTCTTTGATGGGTCGTCCGGACCACTCGACGACGACATGCCACTGGCGGAGAACAATGTACTCGACCAGACCGGCGTGCTGGAGCTGGTGCTCTTCCTGGAGGAGACCTATGGCATCCAGGTGGACGACGCCGACCTGACGCCGGAGAACTTCGACTCGGTCAACGCCATCGCCGACTATGCCTATCTGCGCCTCGCCAACGCATAAGCCCCGCCTGGCGGCGCGCGAGCGTGGCCACTGGCGCCAGCCGCGCGGAAGACGCTAGCGCGACGCTCACGAATCTGCTATGCTAGCCCCCATCTGACGCAGCCCGCTGGCTGCGATTCTGGCTACTGTGTGGGAGGGGGCGCGGATGGAGCGTCGCGATGGCGCGCGGCTGACGTGGATTGGCAGGGTCGCGCGCTCGAAGGTCTTTGTTGGGCTGAACGCTGTGGCGCTGCCGACGCTGCTGCTGCTAGCGGGGCTGCGCTTTGGTCCCGCACTGGCCGCCGCTGTGCGGCCCACCCAGCCCGCCATCAGCATCAGCGGGCCGGGGGTGAGCCAGGCGAGCGCCAGCGTCACCGCCTACATCCTCGGCGATGTCGCGCAGCCGGGGGTCTATACGCTGGCGGTGGGCGCGCGGGTGCAGGCGCTGGTGGCCGCGGCGGGCGGCGCGCTCGACAACGCCGACCTGACGCGCGTTGATCTGGCGGCGCTGGTGGTGGATGGCCAGGAGATCTACGTGCCGCGGATCGGCGAGACGATCCCGCTGATGCTGGGTGGCAAGGTAGACATCAACGCCGCCAGCGCCAGCGACCTGCATCACGCGCTGGGCATCGAGCTGGCCATTGCCAACCGCATCGTCGCCTATCGCGTCGCCCACGGCCCCTTCACCGCCATCAGCCAGCTCTTGCTGGTTCCGATCAGCCTGAGCGAGTATAACAAGATCAAGTCGCTGGTCACCGTGTAGGCGCGCAGGTGGAGAAAGCAACTGACGAAGCGATCGACGCCTCAGACCAGGGCCGCGACGACACGCTCCAGACGAGCGCGCGCCTCGCGCGCGACAGCCTCCAGATCCGGGCTGCTCGCGACCGCTAGCATGCTCTCCGGATCAACCACCTCGACTCGCGTTTGTGGTTGACCCTCCCGCGTGGGCAGCGCGCGCACGACCACGTTGCAGGGCAGCAGCAGCCCCACATCGGGATCCGTTGTCAGCGCGCGGTGCGCCAGCGGCGGGTTGCACGCGCCCAGAATCACGTACGGCGGGAACTCAGCGTCCAGCTTGGCCTTCATTGTCGCCCGCACATCAATGGTCGTCAGCACACCAAAGCCCTCGACCTTAAGAGCTTCCGTCACGCGAGCAATCGCATCGTCGAACTCCGCTGCAAGCGTCCGCCCAAAACCGTAGGTTGGACTGATCGCATCGGCTCGTTCCGTGGTCATCAGATGATCTCCTGTTCGTGGTTCCCTCGTCATCAGTCGTCATTCCTCGTCAGCGTCACGCTGCGTCGCAAACGCGATGCCCAGCGCCTGCGCCTGTCGCGCGACGCTCTCCTGAATGCCAGCGCAGACCACGTCGCAGAGCCGCAACGTGAGCGGATCATCCAGCGAGTAGAAGGCGACGAGGCCCACTTTGCGTCGGCGCACGATGCCGCCCTGGGCCAGCGCCGCCAGATGCTTCGAGACGTTAGGCTGGCCCGCGCCTGTCAGCGCCACCAACTCGCCAACACTACGCTCGCCGCCAGAGAGCGCGGCGACCAGCTTGAGTCGCAGCGGTTCACCGAGCAGTCGGAAACGGCGCGCGACCAGCTCGATCAGCGGATCGGCAAAGGTGTGCGCATCATCCTGTTGCCGCCACAGGTCGCCCCCGGCAAGCGCCTCGTCGGCGAGGGAAGGGAACGCATCGAGGCGCTCAAGACGGTTGGCGGTCTGACGAGACTTCGGCGTGGTCGGCATGGCGGGACTGCTCACTTCCGGGACGCGGCTCAGCGGGAACCGCACAACTGCACTACTATATGCCTATACGATAATATATGACCGCGCGTGATGTCAAGCCTCGCGCCGGGCGAGTACGTTGGCCTCGCCTCGACGGGTGGACGCGGTATGGTACAGGGGATACTCAGCCCATGCGAGTTGGCTAGTCCCATTGCATAGCTACATGCTCATGTGGTAATATTCCAAAGCGATGCTGTGGCGTGCGAGCCACACGACTCTGATGTCCCAGATGTCCGCGCGGGTTATACTCATCTGTATGGCGTGTCGAGAGCGCTCCAGCCGGGTTCGCGTGGACCAGTTCAGCCTTGAAGCAGCCTTGCGGAAGATTCGAGAGGAGCGTCCATGTTTGACCGGTTATTCGGTCGTTCCGGCCCAAGCATTGCCACTATCAGCCCACGCGACGCCTGGGAGCGCTATACCAGCGCGCCCAGCGATGTCGCGCTCATTGACGTGCGTGAAGCCTGGGAGTTTTCGCGCGGGCATGCCAAAGGCGCACGCAACATCCCGTTGAGCGCCTTCACCCGCCGTCTCAAAGAGATTCCGACGGACAAGCATACGATGCTGATCTGCCAGAGCGGCCATCGCAGCATGCAAGCCGCGCAGGCGCTGGCAGCGCACGGATACGAGCGCGTCTCGAATATCTCCGGCGGCACAGCCGTCTGGCGCATGAGCCAACTCCCGATGGAGTAGCGCGGGCTGGACAGCCGCGACAGAGAAGAAGGGTAGATGCGATGCGGATTGAGCAATTCTTCCTCGAAGGGTTGGGGCATCAGTCATATCTCATCAGCGATGAGGCGGCGGGGGTGGCCGCCGTGGTTGACCCGCGACGCGACATCGAGGTCTATCTGGAGGCCGCGGAGCGCCAGCGGGCGCGCATCACCCACGTCTTCGAGACGCACGTCCACAACGACTATGTAACTGGCGCGCTGGAGCTGCGCGACCGCGTCGGCGCGACGATCGTGACCGCCGAGGCGGCGGGCGTGCGCTACGAGCATCTGGGCATGCGCGAGGGTCAGAGCGTCGCGGTAGGCGGGCTGCGCTCCGTCGCGCTGGAGACGCCCGGCCACACCCCCAGCCACCTCAGCTACGCGCTCTACGCGGCGGGAGCCAGCGAGCCGCACGCCATCTTCACTGGCGGCAGCCTGCTCACCGGCGCCGTCGGGCGCACCGATCTGGTCAGCCCCGGCATGACGCTGACCCTCACCCGCGAGCAGTATCGCTCGCTGCGCCGCCTGCTCGATACGCTGCCGGCCGCCACGCTGGTCTATCCGACGCACGGGGCTGGCTCGTTCTGCGGCGCGACGACCATCACCGACCCGGCGCGCTCCTCCACCATCGCGCAGGAGCGCGAGAACAACCCGGCGGCGCTGGCCGATGATGAGGCCGTGTTCGTGCGCCAGCAGATGGCGGGCTTCGGTCTGTATCCCAGCTACTACAACCACATGCGCGAGATCAATATCGCCGGGCCGCGTACGCTGGGCGGGCTGCCAGCAATCGCGGCGCTCAGCCCCCAGCGGATTGACGAGCTGCTGCGGGTCGGCGTCCCGCTGCTGGATGGCCGCTCGCGCCGCGACTTCGCCAGCGAGCATGTGCCTGGCGCGCTCAACATCGAGCTGGACGAGTCGTTTGGCATCTATGCGGGCTGGCTGCTGCCCTTCAACGCGCCGCTCGCGCTGCTGA
>JAICVT010000023.1 GCA_025935235.1 Ktedonobacterales bacterium
CAACTCTGGGCGCGGCTGCCAGCCCTCCAGCACGCGGTCCACAGTGTCGAGCGACCACGCCGCCCACGGAGCAAATGGCTCGCCGTCGGGGGCGAACCCCTCCAGCGCGGCGTGCAGCGCGCCGAGCGTCTCCGCGGCCTTCGGGCGACCCCACATCCACTCGCGCTCGTTGGCGTGGCGTCCCTCCAGCGCATGGTAGAGCGCCCAATAGGTGTCGCCGATGCGCGTGAAGCTGGCGCCATCGTGGTCCAGGGCGACACGCGGCGCGTGCAACCCCTCTTCGATCACACGCTGGTGGATGCTGTGGACATAGGTGATGGATTCAGGCGGGAACCACGGATGAAACTGCTTGAGATAATAGCGTTTGTTCCCGCTCCTGACCTCCCAGAAATGGGCGCGCGGGCGCTGGGTCTCGCTCACGGCGGGCTTGGCGGTCTGCCAGCCGCTCAGCGGGTAGCGCCGCAGCGCCTCTTCGACCTGGTCGGTGGCATACCACTCGTCAAGCGAGAGCGCCTCACCAGCCAGCCCCAGCTCCTCAGCGCAGGCCTCGCAGCCAATCAACTCACCCGCTGGATTGACCACCAGCTCTCGCAGGGCATGATGACAATGCGGACAGGTGAGCGGCGCTTCCGCATCGGGAGATAGTGGCGCAGTCATAACTTCTCCTTAGACCTCCGCGAGACGCCCGCGGCGCCATTGCTGGCGGGCGCCCGCGCGCTGATCGCCAGCGACAGGCACACTCAGGCACACTCAGGCACACTCAGACAGAGAACGCTCATTGTCCGATTGTAGCTGAATCCTGATGAACGCGCGCTCCAGCGTCTGACGGACGGTACTGGAAGGCCAGTCGCATGCAGGACATCGGGCTAGCACATTTGCGTACCTGGCCTCCTGCCAGAGCGCGCGGCGCGCGTCGCCGAAATAGTCAGCTAGAAGAGGCGTGAGCATCTGGGCCGCGCTCGCGCAGGTGAGCGCAGTTGTGGCATCCAGTATAACATGAGTTGGTCGCCTGAAAAGCGGCATGGGAATCATGGACTAGGCGGCAGCGCTCTTTCTGAACGGCGGGTTGTCCAGACGGAGGGCGTAAGCTTCTCTCGTGGCTGTGCAAGAGTCCGTGAATTGCCGAAATCAGCGCGTGACAAGGCGTGCGCGCGGGGAGTCTGGCCCCCGTCTTGCAGAATAGAGACACATGGAGCGCTTGGGCGCCGACGCTGCCTTTGGGCACTGTTCTCTCGGCGTGAGTTGAGCGCCTCAGAAAGGGGCAGAGGAGGCTGCCGCTTGCGAGAACCGATTGCGAGAAAGGAAGGATCATGCTCGACAATCAGGGCTATCAAGGCGATTTTGCGGATCAGCAGATCATGGCCGGAACACCCGTTTATGATGTGAACGGCGACAAGGTCGGCGAGGTCAGCAGTCCCGGACTGATGCGGAATGCGCTGGTGGTACAGAAGGGGTTTTTCTTCCCCAAGGACCTCTACATCCCGCTCAGCGCGATCAGCGGTCGCAAGGATGATGGTGTCTACCTGAACCTGGCCAAGAGCGACATCAACAGCCAGGAGTGGGATAAGCCGCCGACCGATGTCACCTCCGCTACGACGGGTACGACGACAACGTCCAGCATGACTGACACGACCCCGATGACGGGCACGACGAGCAGAACGGCGCAGGAGGATGTGAGCATCCCGGTGCGCGAGGAAGGGCTTGTCGCGCACAAGGATGTCGAGCAAGTGGGCAATGTACACGTTCACCGCGGTGTCACCGAGGAGCAGGAGACCATTTCGGCGCCTGTCTCGCACGAGGAGGTGACGCTGGAAGAGCGCTCGGGTACAGGTCAGGTGGTCGGCGACGACGCCTTCACCGAGAGGGATATTGACATCCCGGTGATGGGCGAGCAATTGCACGCTGACAAGGAGACCTATGTGGCTGGCGAGGCGCGCCTGCGTAAGGAGCGCGTCACCAATTCGGAAGCCGTCTCTGGGACCGTGCGTCGCGAGCATCTGGACATCGAGGGCGCGCCCGACGAGGTCATCGGCTCAGAACGCACCGCGCTGCCTGATGAGTCAGCAAGCGATGTGTCGAGCGACGCGCTGGACTATGACCCGCTGGCGCGGCGCGACCGGGGGTTGGACGAGAATCCGCTTCCATAGCGTCTGCTCAGTCCGGCGGTTCGTCAGCGATGATTGGACGGGCGGCCAACGCTCGTCCGGTTCGCACGACGCGACGGACGCGACGAACACGGCGGACATGGGGCCAGTGGCGAGCGCGAGCCTGCCGCTGGCCCTTCGCCTGCCACGCGCCAACATGCTTCAGCGTGGCTGTCCATTCCCCGTGGCGCCATCACCGCTGGCGCGAGGAGCCATCATCACCTCTGGCAGTCCCAGGGAGGAGCGAGATGCACACACACGATGACGTGACCAATACCCCCGACTCTGGCCTCGTCGAGCAGCCGACCGATGAGCCAGCCGAGGGGCCAGCCACGCACGAGACGATCGCCGAGGGCGACGTGACCGTGCCGCTGGCGGCGGAACGACTGACCGCCAACGTGCGCCAGGGCGAGCGCGGCCACATTCACATCCGCAAGCGCGTGGTCCACGAGCGGAAGCGCGCCGTCGTGCCGCTCACCATCGAAGCGGCGATCATCGAACACATCCCGGCGGATCGCTTCGATCCCGACGCGCCGCGCGCGGCGGATGAGTTGATCATTCCGCTGGTCGAGGAGCGGCTGGTCGTGCGCAAGGAAACCGTTGTGCGCGAGTATCTGCGGGTGCGCAAGCAGAGCCGCGTGGAGCGCCGCGAGGTGTCAGGCGAGGTGCGGCGTGAGGTGGCGGAGATAGAAGAGGCGCCCAACCCGGCGTTTGGCGAGCAGACGGCCCCGCTCATGCGCGAGGTGCGCGCGGACGAGCCGACCGAGAGCGACACCGCCACGTAAACGCGCGGCCCGGCAAGTGGCTCGCCCGCTGGCGCTCCTTGCGCGCCATCCCATTCAGGGCAGCGCCCCGGTGAAGGTTCGCAGGAAGTTGCCGCCCAGGATGCCGCTGATCTCGTCCTCGCTGTAGTCGTGCGCCCGCAGGCCATCGGCCAGCGCGCCGAGGTCGGCCACCGTGTCGAAGGGCCGCGGGGTGGACTGGTTGCCCGCGCCGCCATCGAAGTCGCTGCCGATGCCGCTGTGGCGCGCGTCGCCCACCAATTCACGCACATGATCGAGGTGGCGCAGCACGGCGTCTAGCTCGACGGGGCCTTGCTCGCGTTTCCAGCCAGCGACGAGGAAGCCATTGTGCAGCACGACGCCAATCACCACGTCACGCTGGGCGGCGGCGCGTATCTGGTCGTCGGTGAAGTGGCGATCGGTGGGCAGGATGACGCGGCAGTTGGTGTGGCTGGCGATGATCGGGCCGCCGTAGCGCTCCAGCGCCTGCCAGACGGCGTCGTCGGCCATGTGGCTGAGGTCGAGGATCATCCTCAGCCGCTCCATCTCGGCCAGCAGCCGCAGACCCAGCTCGGTGAAGCCGCCGGGGTGGCCGGTGCCGCCGCAGTAGCGCGAGCCGCGCCAGGTTGGGCCGATGATGCGCAGCCCTGCCGCGTACCACTGCTCCAGGTCATCGGGATCACGAATCGGGTCGGCGCTCTCCATCAGCGGCAGAAAGCCGACGGGCCGCCGCTCGGGGGATGGCGCGGTGGCGTGGTCGTGGGTGAGCCGGTCGAGGTCAGCGCGCGAGCCGATCAGCCGCACGCCCGCGTCATCTGGCTCGGCGGCCAGCGCCTGATAGTAGCGCATCTGCGCCCAGCCATCGGCGGTCACGGCCTCCTGGTTCTCTTCTGGCATGCAGAAGATGGTGGAGCAGACCAGCCCCACGCTGCCGCGCCGATGCTCTGGCAGCCCGATCATCACCTCGTCGCGCATACCGGTGAGGGTCTGCCCGCCGGAGCTATCGGCGTCGTCCGGTGGCGCGGATGCCTCGCGGGCGCGCTGCTCAACGGTGGAGCGGCGCACGTCGCGGTCGTGGTGCAGCGCGTTGTAGGCGATGTCTTCGTGCGCGTCAACGATGAACATACGACCAGACTCCTCATCTCGGCGAGACGGCGGTGATGGCGCCAGTATACGAGACGAGGGGTCGCTCTGTCAGGGACCTCTCCCTCTAACCCCCTCCGCTGCGAGGGGAGGGGGAACTCAGGCCAGGCGGGTGACGCGGTGCAGGATTCCGGCTCCCCCTCCCTTTCAGGGGAGGGGGCTGGGGGGAGAGGTCAGCCCGCCGCGTCGGTCAGGATCTCGCCGTCGTGCCACTCTGGCTCACGTTCGAGCAGTGCCAGCATCTCGCGATAGCGCTGATCCTGCTCGGGGCTTTCGGCGTTGGCGCGATACGCCTCTTTGGAGTCGAAGACGACCGCCATATACCACTCGGCTGGGTCGTTATCCATCTGATACATGTAGGAGCGCTGGTATCCGGGCACGCTGAGCGCGCGATAGGCGCGAAGCTGCGCCATCAACGCTTCCTCTGCCCCCGGCTTGACCCTGAGCCGCGCGACTGTGCCATACATAGCGAAGCCTCCTCCCAGCAGGTCATCGTGCGTCGCGAACAAACACAGCCCGACTATATCCAGCGCAGCGTGGTGGGCGCCTGCGCCAAATGGATGAGTGACGATGCGGTGGAAGTCTCTACTATAGGGCGCTCATGTCTGCGGCTTGAGCGTGAACTTCGAGACTTCGACGACACAGTTTGCTCCCTGGGCGTCGAAGGTTATCAGGTACACCTGACCGAGATGCAGCGCGTTCGAGAGCAGCATCTTGCTGTTAACGCTCAGGCTGATCGTCGTGCGGGTGACTTTCATCGTTATGACGTAGGGAGGCGACACGGCGAGCGGATGGGTCCTGCTGAAGTCACTCCATGTCCCGTCGCGGCAAAAGGACATGGGCTCGTTGGAGTTGGCCTGATATTGCACGGTAAGCAGCGCGCAGTCACCTGCTCCGCTGCTGGCAAAGCTCATGGTGGCATCCATCTCGAAGGCATACGGAAAGGGTCCAGACGAGTAAGGTCGCCCATAGAAGATCATGGGCTGTCCAGCGTTGATGCGGGCCTTGGTTCCGCTGTCGCAGCCGATGTTGATGGTTGACCAATAATAGCCGCCATCGTTGTTCTCATATTGTTCGTCGGGCGGCGCGCACGGTCCTGGACCGCCCTGTGGACTGTACGGCAGGGTGTCGATCATCGTCCGCGCCGTCGCCGTGATAGCGGCTGCCGTGCGCGTGCTGGCCACCAAATCCGTTGTCTGCGTTGGCTGCTGCCGCCGCTGGCTAAGAAGGGATTGCGCTGTTCCATTGAGCAGCAGCGTCGTGCTGACGGCGAGCACCACCAGCGCCGAGAGGCCAATCAGCAGCGGCGCGAGGCGTGGCTTCGGCAGTCGCCGCACGGTGGCATGGCGCGCTCGCTGCTCGCTTGCTACGGCGATGCGGGTCGGAGCCGCGAGCGTCGCTTCAGGTGGCTCCGGCGCTGGCGGCACTGTGGAGGCTGGAGTAGGCGACGACGCCGCGGACGCTGTGCTCACGGTTGACACGATCGGGCGGCGCGGCTGGGCCTGCCAGTAGTCGATCGCCGCGAAGATGCGCTCGGCGTCGCGCGAGAAGTCGGGATCATGCCGCAAGTCCAGCCCGTTCTGGCGCAGCAGCGGGCGCAGACGCTCCGGCAGGCGGCGGGCGGGCGGCAGGCTCGCGCCGCCCACCAGCACGGGAATCACCGGCACGCCCAGCCCCAGCGCCGTCTCGATCTCGACGCGCACGAAGTCGGCGGGATCATCCAGCCGCCGCTGGCCGAAGCCGCTGGAGGCGCTGAGCCAGCGCGGGCCGATCACCACCAGCGCCACGTCGCTCGCCTGGATGGATGCAGCGATGTAGGCGGAGAAATCGACGCCTGCCGGGATCGAGTCCACATCTTTGAAGACCTGCGCGCGGCCATAGCGCTCCACCAGCCGGTCGTAGAGGCGCCCGGTGATGTCGGCGCTGTCGGCGCGGCGATAGGAGATGAAGATCGTCGCCATACCAATCCTTGCGGGTTTCCCACGCCTTCAGCCTCTGCCCTCCGGTTGCGAGCGGTTAGCCGCCGCGCCGCCAGTATGCCAGAAGTGGTCGAGCTCGCGCAAGTCTGCCACAACCCGCCGCCTGGTCGCCGCCTGGTCGCGCCAGATCACCATTGGCTCACATCCAGCTCTGCGCTGGCTTGTGCTACGCATGAGACTGTGCGATGTGCTACAGTACCCACTACATGGCTATTCCGGGTTTGCACAGCACGAATGCTATCTTTGTGTCGCTAACCATGTAGCGCATCTCTCAGCCGCGCCGCGTCTGGCCTACATGCCCGCGAGCGCGGCGCCCAACCACGGCGTGACGCTGAACCCTTGCATCCCGTTCCGACCCGTTCCTCCCTCAGATCGCTTGCGCGGCTTCGCTCGCGTGCCAGCGCGGGGTCGCGTGCGATAGGTGATGGTTGTTCATGTAGCGTGTTCGCGGTGTAGGAAAACCCCAGAGCCTCGCCCCCGTCGCGGACGATGTCGTCCGGCGCGCCACCTCGGACGCCGCGCGATCTCGCTCCATGATGCGAGCGATCCGCCCACTGGCTCCCAGACGTCCGCGCGCCTCCCAGCCAGAGAGCAACGCCAACTCCCTCATGGCACAGCGACGCGCCATGCGGATCCAGGCGGATCCAGGCAGCGCCAGGTAAGAAATGAGGACAGCGATGAAGCAGTCGATTCGGGTCACGGTCAACGGAGAGGAACACACCAGCGAGGTCGAGCCACGCACACTGCTTGTGACGTATCTGCGCGAGAACCTGGACCTCACCGGCACACACATTGGCTGTGACACCGGCCAGTGCGGCGCCTGCACGGTGACGCTGAACGGCCAGCCGGTGAAGAGCTGCATGGTGCTGGCTGTGCAGGCCGACGGCGCCCAGGTCGGGACCGTTGAGGGGCTGGCCGCTAACGGCAGTTACCACCCCATTCAGCAGGCGTTCTGGGATAAGCACGGCCTGCAATGCGGCTTCTGCACCCCTGGCATGATGATGGCCGCGGTCGGCCTGCTGGAGCGCAACCCCAACCCTAGCGAAGCGGAGATCCGCGAGCAACTGGAGGGTAATCTCTGCCGCTGCACGGGCTACCAGAATATCGTCGCCGCTGTGCAGTCCGCCGCCGAGGCGATGCGAGGAGCGGCTGTGGCGCAGCCTGTCAGCGCGGGCGGCGCGACCGGCAGCGCGGGCGGAGAGGAGGAGTAGGGCGATGTCGGTCACACGCATGTTCGGCGCGTCGGTGAAGCGCCGCGAAGATCCGCGCCTCATCACTGGCGAAGGCCAGTATACCGATGACTTCAAGCTGCCCGGTATGTTGCAGATGAAGGTGCTGCGCAGCCCCTACGCCCACGCGCGCATCAAGAGCATAGACACCTCCAAGGCCAAAGCGCTGCCTGGCGTGCATGGCGTCTTTACCGCCAAAGACCTGGAGGGCATGGTGCCGCCGATGCCCTGCGCCTGGCTGATCCCTGAATCCGACCTCAAAGTCCCCACCTACACCGCGCTGGCCAGCGACAAAGTGCGCTTCGTCGGCGACGCGGTGGCGATCGTCGTGGCGGATGACTCCTACATCGCTGACGACGCGCTCGACCTGATCGCGGTGGACTATGAGGAGTTGCCCGCTGTCACCAATCAGGAGGCGGCGCTCAAGCCCGGCGCGCCACAGCTCTATGATGACGTGCCAAACAACCAGGTCTTCCACTGGAAGTTCCGCAATGGCGATCCTGATGGCGCGTTCCAGAACGCCGAGGTGCACCTGACGCAGCGATTCATCCAGCAGCGGCTCGTGCCGAACGCGATGGAGCCGCGCTCCGCGATCGCCGACTGGAATCAGGGCGCGGGCGAGTTGACGTTCTACAACACGACGCAGAATCCGCACATCGTGCGCTTCCTGATCTCGGCCACGCAGGGCATCCCAGAGAACAAGATTCGTGTGCTGGCGCGCGATGTGGGCGGCGGCTTCGGCAGCAAGATCCCCTTCTACGCTGGTGACGCGCTGACGGTCTTCGCCTCGCGCAAGCTCAAGCGCCCCGTGCGCTGGACCGAGGATCGGCGCGAGAACTACGTCGCGACCATTCACGGACGCGACCAGATCATTGACGTGGAGATGGCGGCCAACCGCGATGGTAAAGTCACCGGCCTGAAGGTGACGAACTACGCCAACATGGGCGCGCACCTCTCGACAGCGGCGCCGGGCGTGCCGACCTGGCTCTTCGCGCTGATCGTGCCGGGCTGCTACACCATCAACGATTACGCCTGCGATGTGTTTGGTGTGGCGACCAACACCACGCCGACCGACGCCTATCGCGGCGCGGGTCGCCCGGAGGCGGCCTTCCTGATCGAGCGCATGATGGATCTGCTGGCGGACGAGCTGCACATGGACCCGGTGGATGTGCGGCGCAAGAACTTCATCCCGGCCAGCGCCTTCCCCTATACCACTGGCGGCACGCTGGTCTATGACAGCGGCGACTACGACAAGACGCTCGATCTGGCGCTGCAGATGGTGGACTACGACGGCTTCCGCCAGCAGCAGGCCGCGGCGCGCCAGCAGGGCAAGTATCTGGGTCTGGGCCTCTCGACCTATGTGGAGGTCTGCGGCCTGGCGCCCTCCAAGGCAGCCGGGGCGATGGGATTCCAGGGCGGGCTATGGGAGCCAGCGACGGTGCGCGTGCTGGCCACCGGCAAGGTGATCGTGCTGACGGGTACCAGCCCGCACGGCCAGGGCGAGGAGACGACCTTCGCGCAGCTCGTCGCCGAAGATCTGGGCGTGCCAGTGGAGGATGTGGATGTCGTCCACGGCGATACCAACGCCATCCCGATGGGCTGGGGCACATATGGCAGCCGCTCGACGGCGGTTGGTGGCACGGCCATCTACAAGGCCACCCAGAAGGTGATTGATAAAGGCAAGAAGCTGGCGGCGCACCTGCTGGAGGCCAGCGTGGATGACATCACCCACGACCACGGTCGCTACTATGTGGCCGGCAGCCCGCAGAAGGTCAAGACCATCCAGGACATCGCGCTGATGGCGAACCTGGCGTGGGATCTGCCCGAGGGCATGTCGCCAGGGCTGGAGGAGAACCACTTCCACGACCCCACCAACTTCACCTTCCCCTTCGGCGCGCACATCTGCACCGTCGAGGTGGACGCGGAGACCGGCGAGACCAAGATTCTGCGCTATATCGCCGTGGACGACGTGGGCCGCGTCATCAACCCGATGATCGTGGATGGGCAGGTGCACGGCGGCGTGCTGCAGGGCATCGGCCAGGCGCTCTACGAATACGCCCTCTACGATGATCGCGGCAACCTCGTGACGGGTAGCATGCTCGACTACACCGTGCCAAACGCCACCCAGGCGCCGCATATCGAGACGGCGCGCACGGAGACGCCCTGCCCGCACAACCTGACGGGCGTCAAGGGTGTTGGCGAGACGGGCACGATCGCCTCGTCTCAGGCCGTGGTGAACGCGGTCTGCGATGCGCTGTCGCCGCTGGGCATCAAGAACATTGATATGCCGCTGACGCCAGAGCGCGTGTGGCGCGCCATCCAGGCGGCCCGCGCGGGCAGCTCCGCTGGCGGTTCCGGCGCGACGTCGGGCAGTTAGTCGAGACGCGAGAAGAGAGGTTGCAGCATGTTTCCCGCTAGCTTTGACTACAAAGCGCCCGCGTCCCTGAGCGAGGCGCTCACGCTGCTCGGCCAGAGCGATGACGCCAAGGCGCTAGCGGGCGGCCAGAGCCTGCTGCCGCTGATGAAGCTGCGGCTGGCCTCGCCCGCCACGCTGATTGATCTACGCAATGTGCCAGAGCTGAAGGGCATTCGCGGGGATGGCGGTGGCGTCATCCTCGGCGCGATGACCACCTACTTTCAGGCGGTGGACTCACCGCTCGTGCAGCAGAAGACACCGCTGATCGTGCAGGCGCTGCGCCAGGTGGGTGATCCACAGGTGCGAGCGCGCGGCACGATCGGCGGCAGCCTGGCGCACGCTGACCCGGCGGGCGATCTGCCCGCTGTGGCGCTGGCGCTCAATGGCCGCATGCACGTCATCGGACCGAAGGGCGAGCGCGACATCGGCGTCCGCGACTTCTTCGTTGATATGCTGACCACCGCGCTCGAACCTGACGAGCTGTTGGCCTGGGTGCGCTTCGAGGCGACCGATACCCCGCACACGGGGACGGCGTATGCGAAGCATCGCCATCCGGCCAGCGGCTACGCGGTCGTCGGCGTGGCGGCGGTCGTCATGCTAGATGACGCAGGCAACTGCGTCGAGGCGCGTGTCGGCGTCACCGGCGCAGGTGGCCACGCCATCCGCGCGACGGGCGTGGAGCAGGCGCTGAACGGCCAGCCGTTCGCGGCGAATGTCGAAGCGGCCAGCGCGCACGCCGCCGACGGCCTCGATCTGCTCAGCGACGCCTACGCCTCCGCTGACTATCGCGGCCACCTGGCGCGCGTGCTGACCCGGCGCGCGCTCAACGAAGCCGCGCAGAAGGCCCGCGGCTAGCCACGCGGTTAGCCCCGTAGAGCGAATATCTCTAGCGGCCAGCCCGGCGTTCCCACGAGGGGCGCTGTGGCTGGCCGCTGGCGTGTCGGGCGCGCTTGCATTGGAGTATGATAGAGCATACGAACGACAGCGCGACCGAGAAAGGCGCCCGCGATGATTGACCGACTGCGCGCGGTGATTGCCGCCGCCGAGCAACTGCCCGAACACGAGCAGGAGCAGCTCGCCGCGCTCTGGGAAGAGACGCTACGCGATAACGTGCGCTGGCGTGAGCTGTTTCAGCAGCCCGGCTCGCAGGCGTTCTTCGCCCAACTGCGCGCCGAAGCCGCCAAAGCCGAGCAGGATGGCACGGTCAAGGATAGCCCTGATGAGGACTGGGCGTGAAGTCCAGGATGACTGCTGGCGGTTAAAACCGCGCCTGGGAGGCGGCTGTCGCCGCCGCGAAACCCGCCTGCGCGGGTTAGGGATCCGCTTCCCAGTCCGCGCAGGCGGCAGGCGGAGCCGAGCTTTGCGGCCCGCAAAGGTCATCCAGGCACGATTTCAACCGCCAGCCCACCTGCGCCACCAAGCGTCTTTGAACACCGGCTCAGTGCACGAGCAGCCGCATGAGCCACTCCAGCGCGAAGGCCAGCGCCAGGCCAGAGAGCGGCCCGATGGCCCAGCCGCGCAGGATGCCGATGATCTGCTTGCGCTGCACCGTCTCGCGTCCACGCGCGAAGCCCGCGCCGGCCATCGCGCCGATCAGCGCCTGATTCATCGAGGTGAAGTAGCCCTGCGTGGCGGCCACGATCACCACCAGCGCCTGCACTCCCTGCGCCGCGCTGGCCATCGTCAGGTCCATCTTTACCACATCGAAGGCGACCGTATGCAGGATGCGCCGCCCCCAGGTCAGCGCGCCGACCGCCATCGCGACGCCACCGATCAATCCGGCGACCGTCAGCGAGAAGAGGTGCGTCAGGATGAAGGCGCCCGTCGCGTTCGACACGTCGTTGGCGCCTAGCGTGAACGAGGCGAAGATTCCCACCGCCACCAGCAGCGCGGGCAGCCAGCGCAGCGCCGCCAGCGTCAGCCGCGCCGCGCCATTCTGCGCGCTCTCGACCGTGGCGCGCACGTCTGAGGGTAGATGCTGCGCCAGCGCCACGCCGGGGAACCAGCGCGCCAGCAGTGTCGCGCCGCTGGTCGAACTGGAGGCGGGCGCGCTGGCCAGCCGTAGCTGCGCCTGGGCCTCGGCCCGCGCCGCCGCGGGCGGGATCAGCAGATCGAGCAGGCGGGTCAGCGCGAAGCCGAGCGCGAAGGCCAGCAGCGGCGCGATCACCCAGACCACTGCTAGCGCGCCGATGGTCTGCCAGTGGATCGGGATGCCGCCGCCCAGCCCGACACCGACGACGCAAAAGACGAGGATCTGGATGGTCGAGGTGGGAATCTTCCAGTAGTTGTAGAGCATCGTCAGCGCGCCCGCCGCCAGCACGATCACGATGGCGTCGGGGATGTGGACGAACCGGTCATCAATGATGCTGTGGCCGACGGTCGTCTCGACGCGCCCGCTGGCGAAGGTCGCGCCGAGGATCGTGAAGACGCCGATCAGCAGCAGCGCGGGCCACTCGGCGATGGAGCGCGCGGCGAACGGCATGCCCATCACCGCGCCGGTATAGTGCACGCCCAGATTCCACGCGAACGCCACGACGACCACCACCAGGATGACGAGCGCAAGCATGGCGATCCTCCCGCTATGGATGAATGCGTATCGGCGCAGCGATGCTGGCGACTGAAGTCGCGCCTGGGAGGTGGCCTGTGGGCCACCGCGAAACCCGCCTGCGCGGGTTAGGGAGAATCCCAGTCCGCGCAGGCGGACTTCGCGGCCCGATAGGGTCTCCCAGGCGCGGTTTTAACCGCCAGCCAGGCGCCATCGGGCGAGGCTGCTCTCCCTACTCATTGCATCCTCTTCCAGCGAGCGGCGCGCCGACCGGAAGCGCTCAGAAGCGCCCTCACACCGCCGCCTGCTCGCGTGGCTGCTCGGCGGACGGCTGCCCTGGCTGGCTGTGGCGGGCGATGCGGCGGGCCAGCAGCAGCGCCACCACCAGCGCCGCGCCCTGTGCCACCGCGCCTGCGAAGAACGGCAGCCGCAGCGCGGCGCTGGCCAGTGCGGCGCCAATCAGCGGGCCGACGAACCATGAGAGCTGCGAGGGCAGCAGCGAGAAGTTGAGGATGCTGGCGCGGCGCTCCTCGGGCGCGAGCAGGGCCAGCAGCGCCACCACCGTTGGGCCGATCCCGGCATAGAACAGGCTGACCCAGACAATTGACACCTGGAGCGGGAACAGGCGCGGCGCCAGTCCCTCCGCTACGATGCCCAGCGACCCGGCCGCCAGGATGACCGGCAGCACCCGCCAGCGCCCGATGACATCGCCCAGGCGGCCCCACAGCGGCGTGGCGATGGCCATCGCGATGCCCGAGGCCGTCAGCGTCGCGCCGATCATCGAGGGCAGTAGGCGGATTGGGCCAGTGTCGAGCTTCTGGAGGAGAATGGGCAGAAACTGCTGGTAGAGTGTGATACCAAACATGGCCAGAAAATACAGCCCGAACAGGCCGACGATCAGTCGCGACGAGATGATGTCGTCGAGCGCGCGGCGCAGCAACTGGCCGACACGCGCCTGGGTCGCGTACAGGCGCTTCTCCTCATGCACGATCAGCGTCATCACCACGCCCATCAGCGCGGAGGCCACCGCGTCGCCAAAGAGCAGCGGCCGGATGCCGAAAGTCTGCGCCACGTAGCCGCCGAGCAGCGGCCCGACCGAGGAGCCGATGGGGAAGCCTGCGCTGACGATGCCGACGACCATCCCAAGCCGCTTGCGCGGCGTCGTATCGGCCAGCATCGCCAGCATCACGCCCGTGTTGCCGAAGACAAAGCCGCCCAGCAACTGCGCTACCGCCAGAAACCAGACGTTCGGGCTGAAGGCCGCCAGCGAGAAGATCACGCCCTCGATGTAGGCGCTGCGCACGATGATCAGCTTGCGGCTGTAGCGGTCGGCCCACACGCCCCAGAAGGGCAGCAGCGGCAGGCCGATCACGAAGCCGAGCGAGGCCAGAATGCCCGTCCAGAAGGCGACCTCGCTCAGCGGGACGCCGAGTTGCTGTAAGAAGAGCGGACGAAAGGCGTTCAGGTGGCCAAAGGCTTGCGACTCGACGACCCCCGCCAGCAGGAAGATGACGAGCAGCGTGCGCCAGTCGTTGGCATGGTCGCGGGCGTGGCCAGCGTCGCCGTTCGCGGCGGATGGAAGCGCGGCAGTTGGATCAGACTGATCAGGCATGCGGCGCGTGTCGCCTTCCCAGGCCGTCGCGCTGGCGACGCCCAGCATGTTCGTAGAAGTCGGCGCCCTGGCGGCTGTTCTGCTCTCGCCGCATCGTCCGCGCTCCTCTCGCTCAGTCGCTGCTCAACTTCAGCCTGTTGCTGGTATGAAGACCATCATACTTGTAGCGCACAAGGTCCGAAGCACGCAAGCAGTCGCCTGCTGGTGCGACAATCAAGAGAACATGCGCGTTCTACAATGTATCGGGAGCGTCGCATGCGCAGCGGAACGAAGTCCCCAGGACGGGCAGAGAACAGGCGGAAAACGCTATGGTGGCGGTCGAGAGCGAGCAGGATCTGCACCGCGGCGAGCTCTATATCAATCGCGAGATCGCGGCGGTGGGCTTCATCCGGCGGGTGCTGGAAGAGGCGCAGTCGCATCGCCATCCCCTGCTGGAGCGCGTCAAGTTCCTCAGCTTCGTCAGCGTGCAACTCGATGAATTCCTGATGGTGCGCATGGCCGGCCTGCACGATCAGCTCTCCGCCAGCGTCCACACGCACGGCCCGGATGGCCTGACGCCAGAGGAGCAGATCAAGGCGCTGCGCCCGCTGATCCGCGAACTGTTCACCGACCAGCGCCGCGTCTACCACGACGACGCGCTGCCCCGGCTGATCGAGGCGGGCATCCAGATCCTCGACTACGCCGAACTGAACGAGGCGCAACGCGAGGAGGCGGCCAGCTACTTCCATAGCGAGGTCTTCCCGGTGCTGACGCCGCTGGGCGTGGATAGCGCGCACCCCTTCCCGCTGATCTCCAGCCGCAGCCTGAATCTGGCAGTGACGCTGCGCGATCCGCTGGCGGGCGAGCTGTTCGCGCGGCTCAAGGCGCCGCCCACGCTGCGCCGGCTCGTCCCCGTCACGCCAGCGGGCCGCGAGCGGCGGCGCGGCGGCCCGAAGCGCGTGGCCTTCGTCTGGCTGGAGCAGCTGATCGCGGCGCACCTCGACCAGCTCTTCCCCGGCATGGAGATTATCGCGGCCTATCCCTTCCGCGTGCTGCGCGACGCCGACTTCGAGATTCAGGTGGATGAGGCGGGCGATCTGCTGGCAACCGTCGAGCAGGGGTTGCGACAGCGGCGCTTCGGCTCGGTGGTGGCGCTGCTGGCCCAGGCCGACACGCCAGAGTCGGTGCGCACGAAGCTGGTAGACAATCTGGAAATGAACCCGGCGGATGTCTACAATCTGCAAAGCCCGCTGGGGATGAGCGAGCTGGCCGAGCTGCTGGACCTCGACCGCCCCGACCTGAAGGATCGCCCTATCCTGGCGCACACGCCCGCCGAGCTGCGCCGCTCGCCGGGTGTCTTCGCCGCCATCCAGCGCGGCGACCTGCTGCTGCACCATCCCTACGATTCGTTCAGCAGCGTTGTGGACTTCATCCAGACGGCGGCGCGCGATCCGCAGGTGCTGGCCATCAAGCAGACGCTCTACCGCGTGGGGAGCAATTCGCCGATCGTCGCGGCGCTGCTGGAGGCGGTGGAGGCAGGCAAGCAGGTCGCGGTGATGGTGGAGCTGAAGGCGCGCTTCGACGAGGAGAACAACATCGAGTGGGCGCGCATGCTGGAGCGCGCGGGCGTGCATGTGGTCTATGGCCAGGTGGAGCTGAAGACGCACGCCAAGGTGGCGCTGGTGGTGCGGCGCGAGTCGGGCGGGCTATCGCGCTACGTCCACCTGGGCACGGGCAACTACAACGCCACCACCGCGCGCGTCTACGAAGACTACGCGCTGCTGACCTGTCGCCCCGACATCGCCGAGGATGCCTCGCATCTTTTCAACATGCTGACGGGCTTCGCGCGCGGCGTACACTATCAGAAGCTGCTGGTGGCGCCGACGACGCTGCGCGCCGGGCTGCTGGCGCGCATCGAGCGCGAGATCGAGCGGGCGCGGCTGGGCGGCCAGGGACGGCTGATCTTCAAGCTCAACGCGCTGGTGGATAAGGAGTTCATCCTGGCGCTCTATCGCGCCTCGCAGGCGGGCGTGCAGGTTGATTTGCTGGTGCGCGGCATGTGCTGCCTGCGCCCCAGCATCCCCGGTGTCAGCGAGAACATCCGCGTGACGAGTCTGGTGGGGCGCTTTCTGGAGCATAGCCGCATCTACTACTTCGCCAATGGCGGCGTGGAGGGCGAAGACGAGGTGCTGCTGGGCAGCGCCGACCTGATGCCGCGCAACCTCGATCACCGCGTCGAGGTGCTGTTTCCGGTGGAGGACGCGGCGCTGCGGGCGCAGATCGTGCGGTTCGCGCTGCCCGCCTATCTGCGCGACACCGCCAACGCGCGCCGTCTGCTGCCTGATGGCTCCTACAAGCGCGTCAAGCCGCCCAAAGGCGAGCCGCCCTTCGATGTGCAGCAGTGGTTCGCGCGTCAGGCGCCCGAGCTGCTGGATGAGATCGTCAGCGAGCCCATCCAGCCCATCTCGCTGCCCGGCAGCGTGTGAGACGCGCGCCCACCCCCAGCCCCTCCCCCGCCAAGGCGGGAGAGGGGAGCCACGGGCGATCTCGCTTGCGGACACCCCGCTCAGATGTGTGACGGGCTGCGTTTACCTGGGTTCGCGATAGGTGACATCACCAAACCCTTCGTCGTAGGAGCGCTCCGGCGTGCGAATAAAGCAGCGATTGGTCAATAGCTCAATGCACATCGGCAGTGTTAAGTGCGGGTCCTCGTCGCGGTTGGGTTCACCAGGTTCTCCTACGCTGGCGTCATGGACATCAATATATCCATCGACGTTATAGTAATAGGCGTCCTGGTCTACATAATCCCGCCGGAAATCGGTGGACCACTGAGAATTGTGGCCCCAGCCGTGCGAGCTGTCAACCGCCGGGCGATTGCGCCGCACGAAGGCCCAGTAGAGGCGCGAATGCTCGGCGAGGTCTTTGCGCACGAAGTGGACGCCGCCTCGTATCCGCACGCCTGCCCGGCAGAACATCATCTGCCCAAGCATGAAACCTGGCCAGATGATTCCAAGCAGGCTGATTGGCTCATCTGGGTCTGGCGATTGCTCTACCTCGACAATCTCGTGATAGAACGGATGAAACGTCGCATGACGGAACTCCTCCAACCCCAGCGAGCGCAACCAGGCGTTGCGCTCCTCAAGCGAGATAGACGGCGCCCACTCCGGAAGCCCTACGTTGCGCCACCATGCGAAGTAGGATTCGACACTCTCTGGCGTCCAATGCGCGAGCGGCGGATGGAGGTAGTCCCAGGCGTTTTGTAAGGGCAATATCAGCATATCGCTGATTCGTGACAGCGCGTACAGTTGTTCGCGGCAACTGTAGTAGCTTCTGTCTCCACCATTGCAGGGATCTGGCGAATCAGAATCCCAGCGCCGGGCGTCGCTTTCACCATACACGCGCAGAACGCTCATGGCTTCGAGCGCATATGGCTGCCACGGAAGGAGTACATCGCTATAGGCCGATGCATGCTCCGGACGATCCTGGTATTCTTCAAGCAGGTGGTATAGCGCACGGAACGACGGCATAGTAGTGGTCAAACGATACTCCTAGCCCAATGGTTGCGGCGTTCAGGGGAGAGTCTCCGCCGCCCTCACTACTCCACGATGTCGCGGTTGCGCAGGGCCAGATAGCTGATGAAGATGAACAGCGCGCAGTAGACGCTGGCGACGATCAGCGCGTGCGGCAGACTGACGGACGCCGGACCGGAGGTCAGCGGATAGGGGCCATCGCCTGCCCAGGTGATGAGCGAATTGACGTTGATGCCCAGCAGATACTCCGGCAGGCGTCCGATCGCGTTGAGCAGGGTATTGCGCTCGGTGATGACGGCGATGCCGCCCAGGATTTCGCTCGCCACCACCTCGACCACGATGAAGACCAGCGGCCCGGCGATGGCTCCCGCGACCGACTTGCTGAGCGTGCCGATCCACAGCGCGACCAGCGCGTAGGCGAAGATGTTGAGCGCCAGCGCCAACCAGTAGGCGATGATCTCACCAGTCAGCGTCACGCCGTTGATGCTCAGTGGCGCCTGCGACACGCCCGCCGCCGAGCCCAGCAACCCCAGCAGCCCGCTCAGCGTCAGCATCAGCGCGGTGAGGCCCAGCGCCAGCGCCGCCAGCGCCGTCACCTGCGCCGCCAGCAGCCGACCGCGTCCCACGCCGCGCGAGAGCGAGAGCCGCAGCGTGCTGTAGCTGTATTCCGAGCCGATCAACGCGCCCGCCAGCACGACGAAGAGCAGCACGCCGACATACGAGACATAGCCACCACCGACGCTGAGCGCTCCGGGGAACGTGAGGATGGCGGTCAGCGAGTCGGGCGCAGAGCCATAATCCGCATAGCTGAAATAGACGCCGTACTGGAACAGCACGGTCAGCAGGTAGCCCACCAGCAGCAGGCTGCCGAGCGTGATCATCATCGCGCGCCGCCGCCACGCCAGGAAGATCTCCCAGCCGACAAGCCGGGCGAACTCAGCCAGCCATGAGCCGCCGGGCTTCGGCGCGACCGGCTCGGCGCGCTGCGGCAGGCCAGCGGTCGTGGTGGGCGTGGCGGTCGTGGAGGGTACCATCATGCCTGGCCTCCTTGCGCGGTCGTATCGGGCGTCGCATCGGGCGTCGCATCGGACGTCGCTGTGGGCGTCGTATCGGGCGTCGGCTCGGGAGCGGGATGGGGCGTCGGGGTCGCGATGCCAGGATCGCTGGTATAGGCGGGGGCAAGCTGTGTGAGCGCCGCGCCGCCCGTGAGCGAGAGGAAGTATTGCTCCAGACTGGCTTCGTGGCGGCGCACCTCGGCGGGTGTGATGCCCGCGCCAACCAGCAGGGCGTTCAGGTCGGCGGCGCGCTCGTGTGGCGCGCTGACCAGCAACCCCCAGCCGCCAGCGCCGGGCGTCTCGGCGCGCAGATAGCTGGCGAAGGGCGCCCACGGCAGCCGCGCCTGATAGAGCGCCTGCGCCGCGCGCTGCGCGCCATCGGGCTGATCGAAGCTCAGCAGCACGCCGCGGCTGGCCCGTAGCAGTTCATCCACGCCGCCCTGCGCGATCAATCGCCCCACCTGGATGATGGCGACGCGCGTGCAGACCTGCTGCACCTCATGCAGCAGGTGACTGGAGAGCAGCACCGTCACGCCGCGCTGCGCCAATCGTGCGATCAGCGCGCGCACCTCGCTGATGCCCGCCGGATCGAGGCCGTTGGTCGGCTCATCGAGGATCACCAGCTCTGGGTCGCTCAGCAGCGCCGCCGCGATGCCCAGCCGCTGCTTCATGCCGAGCGAATATTTGCGGTAGGCGTCGCCTGCGCGCGCGGCCAGCCCGACTTGCTCCAGCGCCCAGGCGATGCGCGCCCGTGTGGCGGGCGAGTCGGCCAGCCCGGCGAAGATGGCGATGCCACGCAGATTCTCGCGCGCATTCAGGTAGGGGTAGAAGGTCGGCTGCTCGACCACTGCGCCGATGCGTCGCAGCGCCGCCTGCCGCCGCGCATCATCATCGAAGGGCTGGCCAAAGACGCTGATGGCGCCGCTGGTCGGCCAGACCAGTCCCAGCAGCATGCGCAGGGTGGTCGTCTTGCCAGAGCCATTGGGACCCAGCAGCGCGAAGACATCGCCGCGCCGCACCTCCAGCGAGAGGTCTTGCACGGCGATGCGCGCGCCGAATCGCTTGGTCAGTCCCCGCGTGCTCAGGATCACCTCGGGCTGAGGCGATAGAATCGCTGGCGGCGCATTCGGTGCCACAGTCGTTGTCATCTCGGCTCATCCTCCCCTGCGCCGCGTGCGCAGCCTGGCGCGCAGCCTGGCGCGGTCCCACAACCGCGCGGCGCCGTGTGAGCGCGCTCCTCCAGGATTCAGTATAGGGGTGGCAACCGAGCGCGGTCAACGCCGAGCAAGACCGAGCAACGCCGAGCGCGAGTTTGACGGCCCATGACAGCTATGCTACCCTAACGTAGACGTATAGCGCCCTGAGCCTGCTTGCGATCATCCACACCGTGCGCCAGTTGCGCCAGGATGACGCGCGTCGGCGGGCGACTGGGCCACAGACATCATCAGTTCTTCATTCGCGGATTTTCACCGTACACTGCGCGCGCATGTATGCGAGCTGGCGCCTGGGCGCGCTGGCCATCGGGAGGGAAGTCAGGGTGAGCGTAGACATCTCACAGTTGACCGCGCGTCTCGACCCGCAACGCCAGACGATGATCCAGGAGCAGTATGAGGAGCGGGCGACCAATCCCACGGCCGCCTTCCTGCTTTGCTTCTTTCTGGGATCCGCTGGCGCGCATCATTTCTATCTGGGCGAGTGGCGGGTCGCGCTCGCGCATCTCGCGCTCTTTGTGGCGGGGGTCGCGGCGCTGGTCGCGGGTCTCGTGCAGACACTGCCGCTCACCGTCAAACTGGCGAGCAATCCTGTCGGCGCGCTGCTGGATGCGCTGGGTGTCGTGCTGCTGCTAGCGGCGCTGATCTGGGAGATCATTGACCTGGGGCGCATTGACCATCAGGTCTATCAGCGCAACCTGCTGCTGGCCGAGGGCATCATCGCAGGCAACCTGCTCGCCGACCATACCGTCGAGCAGCAGGCGTACCAGCGGATGGAGCAGACGGCGCAGCGCGCTCACGAGCAGGCGCTGGCCGCCGGAGCGACTGCCGCTGGGGCTGCTGGGGCGGGCATCATCACGGCGAGCGAGGTGGCCGACGCGCGCAAGCTGGCCGAGGAGCACGCCGGGTCGGCCACGATCTCCTATACCGAGTTCTCGCGCTTCGACGTCAGCGCCAGCCCAGAGCAGGGACAGCAGGCCAGCGCCGACGCGACGCGTGGCGGCGACTGGACCGAAAGCTCGATCACGACCGATACGCTTCCTGGCGCCACGCCCGACGCAGCGCCGATTCCCGTCGCCGAGACGCATACGCACACCCACACCGAAGAAGGCCCGCGCATCACCGACAGCTATGAGGTTGATCACGTCGAGGGGCCATCCGCGCTGGAGGTGGCGGGGCTGGGCGCTGGCCTGGGCGCTGGCCTGGGCGCCGCCGCACTGGGCGCTGGACTCTACGGCGCCGCGCACGAAGCCGCGCACGAAGCCGCGCCAGAGCCGCTGCCAGAGGCCGCTCCCGCCTATTCGTATGAGCCTGCGGGCTTCGATGAGCCGACACAGCCCGCCTTCTCACCCTACGCTGCGCCCGCCGCGCCACTCTTCGACGCTACCGATGCGCCGCTGGCCCCCGCGTCGTCTGCGCAGGCAGCGGACTACGACTTCGACGACTTCGACGACCTGGGCGATGTGACGGACGCGAACATGCCCGCCGTCGTGGCGCCCGCCGCCGACGTGGCCGTGCCCAACGCCAGCCCGGCCTACGTGCAGCTCCCCGATGAGGAGCGGACGCGGGCCTACACGCCGACCGCGCCATTCACCCTCGCGCCTGAGGACGAGGCGACGGCGATCTACCATGCGCCGCCACCGCCGCTGCCCGGCGAGCCAGACTACTTTGCGCCGCACAGCGCCGAGGCGCCCGCGGAATCCTACGTGCCGCCGGTCGCCTCGGTCTACAGCTCGCCCGCTGAGGCGCCAGTCGCCCCGACGCCGAGCTGGGATCAGCCTACCCTTGCCTCGCCCGCGCCACAACCTGCGCACGAGGAGCATCTGGGCGAACTGGCAGGCCTCGCCGGGCTAGCAGGCGCCGGAGCGCTGGCGGGCGAGGCCTGGGCGCATAGCCATCCGGAGCCAGAGCCGGAGTCTGAGCCGACCCTGGCGTCCAGCGCCGCGCCCGCGCCGGAGCCGACCCCGCCGCCCGCGCCAGAGCCGCCGAAGATGAAGCGCATTCGCGTGCGGCGCAAGGTGGTGGTGGATGGCCAGGTGGTGGATGAGGAAGTGGTGGAGCGCGAGATCCCCGCCGATATGGATCCACGGCTGGCGGCGGAACAGATCCAGGCCGAGCTGGGCCACCTCACACCGGAGCAGATCGCCGAGCGCGCCCACCTCTCGCCGGATGAAGAGGTCGAGCTGCGCCAGCGCACCGAGGGCATGTAGCCCGACGTGAAGCAGCCGCACGCTAGTGAGCTATGCGCTTGCTAGCGTGCGGCTGAACGTGTGCCAGTCAGCGGGGAGCGGCCACTCACTCCGGCTCAGGAACCAGTTCCCCGGTTTCGAGGCTATAGGTTCCGAGCCTGCTCTCGCCAGGAATCTCGACCAGATGAGCGATCGGGATGATGTCCTTGGCCTCTGGGTCGGCGTTCGACTGGCGCCTGCCGCGATACGCTAGCCCGCTGATGCCTGGG
>JAICVT010000320.1 GCA_025935235.1 Ktedonobacterales bacterium
GCGTCGGCGATGGCGAGCAGCTCGATGTACCCTTCGCCCAGGATGATGACACGGTTGCGCGTGCCGAGATGCGGATGTGCGCCGCCGCCGACAATTACGAAGTCGAGGCGCGCGAAGATGTCTTCGAGCGCTTCGAGCTGCGGCCCGGCGATGATGACGTGATCAATGCGCTCTGGCATGGTTGGCTATCTCCTTGCGCGTTTAGTGCGGAGGGCGCGGCGTCTGGCCTCGCCCTCTGGCTGGCGTCGGCGGCGGGCTTTCGCTATGATCCAGAGAGTGACCAGATAGTCAGATGTGACGCCATTCAGGAGCATAGCATGACATCAGCGGGCGCGACGATGGGCAGGCTCCGACGCCTGGCGCGGCTGCGCGCGGCTGGCCTGTGGGGCGTCTCGGCAGGTGTGACGGGATTCTACCTCTTCTCGCTGGCGCGCAGCGTGGCCGATGCCCACAGCGCGGCGCCGCTCACACCTCCGACTGATGCGGCGCCCGCGACAGACGCGCCAGACACGCCGCTGGTGAGCGTCATCGTACCTGCGCGCGATGAAGAGCGCAATATCCGCCGCTGTATCGAGTCGCTGCTGGCGCAGGACTATCCTTCGTTCGAGGTGATCGTGGTGGATGATGGCTCGACCGACGCCACGCCCGCCATTCTGGCTGAGCTGCGGCGCGGCGCGCCAGAGCGGATGCGGGTCGTGCGGGTGAATGCGCTGCCGAGCGGTTGGGCGGGCAAGCCGCATGCGCTGCACGTCGGCTCCTTGCTTGCGCGTGGCGCGTGGTTGCTCTTCACCGATGCCGATACCGTCCACGCGCCCGCCGCGCTGCGCGCCGCCGTGACTCGCGCCGAGCGCGAAGGCGCCGACCTCTTCAGCATCGGCGCGGCGCAAGACCTGCCGGGCTTCTGGAATCGCGTGCTGATGCCGATCGCCTACATGTGCATCGCGTTCATGTATCCGCCTGTGCTGGTCAATAGCAGGCGCACACCGGTCGCCATCGCCAACGGCCAGTATCTGCTGATCCGCCGTGCCGCCTACGACGAGATCGGCGGGTACGACACCGACGAGCTGCGCGGCACAGTGGTGGATGATCTGGCGCTGGCGCGTACGGTGAAGCGCCGAGGCAGGCGGCTGCTGCTGGTGGATGGACGCGCGTTGGTGACGACCACCATGTATCGCTCACTGGCGGGCCACTGGAACGGCTGGAGCAAGAACGCGGTAGCGGGCGCGCCGGGCGGTGCGCTGAGCTTCGCGCTGCTGGCGCCGGGGCTGCCGCTGATCACCATCACGCCATTCGCGCTGCTGGCGGCTGGCTTGTTGCGCCGCGACGCGCGGCTGACGCTGGCAGGCGCCGCGCCGGTAGCGGCCACGCTGGGCTACCGCGCCTACCAGGATCACATGCTGGCGATCCCGCTGGCCTATGGGTGGACCCATCCGCTGGGAGGGGCGGTCTTCACGGCCATCCTGGCTCGTGCGTTCTGGTATCGGCTGCGCGGGGCGACGGTTCCCTGGCGCGGGCGCAGCTATGCGGCTTCGGGCCGATCCACAGGCGCCCAGCGCTTGACAAGCTAATGTCCTCCGTCCCCGGTGGCCGCTTTTTTCGCCTCCTCGGTCGTGCGCCCGTGCAGCATCCGCGCGATCAGCGTGGCCAGCAGAGCGCCTGCCAGTGGCCCGACGAAGTAGATCCAGATGGTACCCATGTTGCCGCTGATCAGGGCTGGGCCGAACGAGCGCGCGGGGTTCATGGAGGCGCCCGTGACCGGGCTGGCAAACAGGCCATCCAGCGCGATGGTCGCGCCGACGGCCAGCGCGGCGTTGTGGCCGACGAGGCGCGTCTCGTGCGCGGTACCGAGGATGACCGTCACCAGCAGGCAGGTCATCACGCCTTCCATTACCAGCGCGGCAAAGTCGCCGGTGTGGGGATTGGGCAGCGTGGCTCCCAGATGGCCGACGTTGCCAAAGAGTCCGCGCAGCAGCGCTGCCGCCAGGATGCCGCCGACGAACTGGCTGGCCATATAGCCCGGAACGCGCCGCCACGGAAAGTCATCGCGGATGGCAAAGCCCAGGGTGACGACGGGATTGAAGTGCGCGCCTGAGACATCGCCGACCGTGTAGATCAGCGCCATCACCACCAACCCCGGCGCCACGACCGCTGCGGGCTGGCTGATCTGTTGTCCGGTCGCCGCGCTGATGGTGGCGGGGCCAGCGGCGACCAGGGTGAGCAGAAAGGCGCCAAGCGCTTCAGTCAGCAGCCTGCGCCACTCCATCGAGGTGTCGAGTGGATTCGTGCTGAAGTTTGGGGTGGGCGTGATGCGATTGTCCTGGCGATTGTCCTGGCGATTGTCCTGTTGTGCGCTGCTCATGTCACGCCCTCCGCGCCGCGGTCGAGTCTTTGCCTGCCTGGAGCATATGCTACCGACTCAACCAGCGCAATACCGGGCAGATACGCAGAGCGGGCGCCCATCAGGAGCCGCGCATGCACAGGATGGGTGGCGCTAGGCGGTGGCCTCATCTGGCTCGAACCGCTCGGCAGCCGGAAACTCCACAGGCTGTGGCAATGGCTGGGTCGAGCCGATGGTGATGGGGCGACCGGCGCGCGCCTCGTGGAGCAGGAAGGGCCGGGCCAACAGCGGGAAGAGCGTCGCCGAGACGATGCTGGCGCCAAGCGCCGCCGAGGCCGTGGCGCTGTTCAGCGCGCCCAGTCGCACGCCCACCTGCGCGATGGCGACCATTAGCGAGAGCGGCGCGGAGAGCATCAGCGCGGCGGTCAGCGCCTGGCGCAACTGCACGCCCGCCAGCCGCAGCAGCGGAATCGCCGCCAGTCGCACGCCGATCAGCCCGACGGTCACGGCGATCAGCAGCGAGAGCGCGGACGGCGAGAGCAGATCCAGCAGGCGCACCTGCGTACCGACAGTGATGAAGAAGATCGGCAGGAAGAAGCCCTGGCCCATCGTCGTCAGTTTCTCGGTGACCAGATTGCGTCCGCGGAAAGCAAAGCTGCTGATGGCGCCGGCGATGAAGGTCGCCAGGATCGCCTCGACCCGCAGGATCAGCGCAGCGGCGGCGAAGCAGAGCATCAGCGCCAGAGCAGCGCGTACGCCCAGCTCCGAGGTGTCGCGCAGGGCGAAGAGGCGGCGCACCGTGCGCGAGCGTGTGTTAGCGACGGCGATCAGCCCGCGCAGCCCCACGTAGCCCAGGATCAGTAGCGCGATCAGCTTGCCCGCAGCGATGGCGAGCTGCCAGTCGAGGCCGTAGCTGTAGATCAGGTCATAGGCCGTCACGGCGATGATCGAGAGGAACTCGCCCAGCGCGCCGATGATGAGCAGGCGCTGCCCCAGCGGATGATGGAGCATGCCGGACTCGTGCAGGATCGCCATCAGGACGGTGACAGAGATCGCACCGATCAGCAGCGCATAGATCACTGGCAAATGCAGTAGAAGCGTTAGCCACAGCCCGCCGGCCTGAATGCCCAGCGCCGCGAGCGCCGAGGTGAGCAGCGCGCGCGCGCCCTGGCGCCGAAGCATGTCGAAGTCTATCTCAAGGCCCGCCAAAAAGAGCAGGAGCAGGAAGCCAAACTCACTGAGTGTGCTGATGAACTGGCCATTGAAGCGCAATTGTGGCAGCAGATTGGCGACCACGATGCCATAGATCATCTCGCACGGCGCGCTGAACCAGCCAATGCGCTCAGCCAGCAGCGGCATGAGGAACGCGCCCAGCGTGAGCGCGAGCAGGGCCAGTGCGTCGCTCTGACTCATCGGCGAAGCTCCATCTCTGACTCATCCTATCACTGGCAAGCGCCCTGCGACGCATCGTTTCGAGCAGCATACTGGGCATTTGTAAGATGAGCCTGAGAATGAGATGAGCGTTGGGTGGCGCGACCTCACCCCCAGCCCCCTCGCCCGCAGGGCGAGGGGGCTGGGGGTGAGGAGATGGGTCAGGCGCGGCGGCGGGCGACGAAGAGGCCGACGCTCTTGGTGATGTGGAAGGCGCCACCGCCCTGCGCGATCAGCTCGCGGGCGCGCGCCTCGAACGCCGCGTTCACGCCGGGCGCGCGGAAGGCGGGCGAATCTATGGAGAGGATGTAAGCGACCAGCGGCTCAGGCTCGGTAACATCCAGCGCGTCATCGTAGCGGCGCGTCTCGATCTGCTCGAAGAATGGCGCAAGCTGCTCGGCGCCGTTCTCCAGCGTGAAGGGATGGCGGAAGCTGGCCCTCCACTCGGCGCTGGCGGCATCGGGGGTGACGCTATGGATCAGGTTATCCAGCTCGCGTATGTTCTGTGCGCCGTTGGTGGCGGCGACCAGGGCGCCGCCGGGCCGCAGCGCGCGCCGCAGCTCGGCCAGCGCCTTGGGGCGATCTGGCACGTGGTAGAGCATGTGGTTGGCGATCACCAGATCGAAGCTGGCGTTGGCGAAGGGCAGCGCCTCGACATCGGCCACAGCGAATGTGAAGCGCGGATCAGCCAGCGCGGCGCGCTGCTCCTCTACCATGCCCGCCGAGAGGTCAGTCAGCGTCACGCGCCAGCCTGTGGGCAGGCGGTCCAAATTCTCGCGCCAGAGGCCGCCTGGCCCCGCGCCGACCTCCAGTACGCTTGCTTCATTGGGCGCGACGCTCAGCGCCTGATCGAAGACCCAGCGGAACCAGGGGTACGAATTCGTTCCATAGCGGATGTGCAGCGCGGCGCGGGCGTTGAGGTTGCTCGCGTCGCGGTACTGCTGCGTGGCGAGGTAGCGCTTGTTGGGCAGGTCGGGCGCATCGTGCGTCATGCTGGCCTACTCTCCAGTCTCAAGAGTGATGATTCAGGCGGTCGGAGGGTTGGGCGCGAACCTCTCCCCCTGCCCCCTCCCCTTCAGGGAGGGGAATCCAGGCCAGGTGATCTGGCGCTGGCGGTGGTTACAGCCAGTCTGGCGACTGGGTTTGCTTCACGAGGCTGTTCCCGCCAGATGCAGACGCTCGGCGTCGTCGGCCATCGCGGCGATGACGAAGGCAATGTGCTCGTTCAGGTCGACGCCCAGCTCTTCGGCTCCCTTCACGATGTCCTCGCGATTGACGCCACGCGCGAAGGCCTTGTCCTTCATCTTTTTGCGCACGGAAGACGCCTCCAGCCCGTGGATGCTCTTGTCGGGGCGCACCAGCGCGGCGGCGGTGA
>JAICVT010000017.1 GCA_025935235.1 Ktedonobacterales bacterium
CAAGCACCTCTATCTGATTGGCGCGCTGATCGGCGAGGCGGCGCTGACGACGCTGCTGGGCGTGGCCTACGCCGCCATCCGCAGCTCGGCGATTGGCGCCCGCAAGCCACGCAACGTCTCCGCTGCTGGCGTTCCATCGGCGGGCGAGGCGCTCAGCTATGCCGACGCGCCGATCATTGTCCTGGCGCTGTGGCTGCTCTCCACTGGCGCGCTAGCGCCGCTGCTGGGCGGTGGCTGGTTTGGCGCGGACCTGGAGGGCGGCGTGACGGCGGCGCTGCTCTCGCAGCTCGCGCCTGACATCGTCTTCGCGCTCTCCTTCATCTGGCAGACGCGCTCATCACGGCGCGCCTGGCTGGAGGGATTGGCCGCCCAGGAGCCGGGTGCGCGGCTCTCGCGCCGCCTGCTGCTGCAGCAGACGACGCTCGCGGCGGTGACGCTGGCGGGTGGCATCGCCGTCTGGCAGGCGCTGACCTCAGGTTTGGGCGCGCTGGTCGGCGCAAGCCCGCCGCACAGCGCGGCGCCGCAGGTAGACCTCTCGAATCTGCCCACCCGTATCTCGCCGCCGCCGGTTCCGGTCTACACCGACTTCGCCCCGGTCACTGGCCAGGCACCGGAAGTGACCGCCGCCGCCAACTTCTATTATGTCTCGAAGAATCTGGTGGGCGACCCGGAGATCAACGGTCAGAGCTGGCAGTTGGCTTTCACCGGCATGGTGGAGAAGCCCTACACACTCACCTATGCTCAGCTACGCGCGCTGCCGCAGGTGACGCAATATCACACGCTGGAGTGCATCAGCAACGAGGTCGGCGGCGATCTGATGAGCAACGGCTTCTTCACGGGCGTCAGCCTGGCCGATGCGCTCAATGCGGCGGGCATCCGGCAGGACGCCGCATCACTGATCTTCAAGGCGGCGGACGGCTACAGCGATAGCCTGCATCTGGCGCAGGCGCTCGATGAGCGTTCGCTGATCGTCTATCTGCTGGATGGCCAGCCGCTGCCGACCGCCCACGGCTACCCGGCGCGGCTGCTGATCCCTGGCCTGTATGGGATGAAGAATGGCAAGTGGCTGACCGAGCTGTCGCTGGCGGCAAGTGACTATAGCGGCTACTGGGAGCAGCGCGGATGGACGCGCGAGGCGGTGGTCAAGATGACCTCGCGCATTGATACGCCGCACGATGGCGATCTGCTGGTGGCGCGGCCCATGTCGGTCGCCGGGGTGGCCTACGCGGGCGATCAGGGGATTGCGCGGGTTGATGTGAGCGTCGACACGGGCAAGACATGGACGCCTGCGAAGCTTCGACGACCGCTGGGCGCGCTGGCGTGGACGCTCTGGGAGTACCCGTGGACGCCAGCGCCGGGGACGCACACGCTGCTGGTGCGGGCGATTGATTCCACCGGGGCTGTGCAATCCTATTCTCCCGCGCCGCCGCTGCCTGATGGCGCGTCTGGCTACCACACGATCATGGTGACGGCGCGCTGAGGTCGGCGACCGCGCGCCATCGGGTGGATAGTCAATCCGGCATGCGGATTGCTGCCCAAAACCCGACATCGAGGTCTGTGCGCTGTCTGGGTTCCCTCCGCACCCGCAGAGATCTCGTTGGATGTACTGACAGAGGGTGAGCCGCTTGAATTGGCTCACCCTCTGTGTGTGCTGGAACCTCTTCCCCTGATCCCCTCCCTGAAGTGAAGGGGAACACAGGCCGAGACGTGCGGCTATGACTCGCGAGCGTCGTCAGGCGGCTGCGGGGCAGCATTACCAGGCGAGGCAGGCGGCGGCGGGCGCCCGCCGGGCCGGATGGCGAAGCGGCGGCGCTGCTCGCGCGACTCCAGGTGGGCGAGGTAGCGCTGGGTGGTGCGGATGTCGAAGTGACCCAGCCAGCCACGCACATGCTCGACCGATGCGGGCGGCCGCTCCGTCGCTTCGTCGCCGAGCAGCAGCGCAATGGCGGCGCTATGCCGCAGCGTGTGTGGCGAGATACGGCGCGCTTCCGGCGCCTGCATCGGGTCAGCGGGATCATCGCTCGCGGCGTGGCGCTGGGCGAGCCATTGCGCCTCGACCCGATGGATGACGCCGCGAATCTGCTCAGGGCGCAACCGCCGGTAGCGCGGCGTGGGCTGCTCACTCGCCAGCGCCACGGCGCGCGAGGCGGCGCTAGCGGTGGTGGGCGCGCGCCCACGCGCGAGCGCCAGGAAGAGCGGCGTGTCCCGGAATTCGGCCCGCTCCCATGCGCGGCCAGTCGAGCGGATGTAGTCGAGCAAGGTCGCCATCAGTTCTGGCGCCAGGGGCAGGCTGCGGCCGCCGCGCTGGCCCTTGGTCTTCTCGTCGGGCAGCGCCAGCCACCACTCCGCCTGGCCGCGTCGCCGCTCGCCGACCAGATCGCCGACATCGAGCAGCGAAAGCTCGATGGCGCGCAGTCCCGTCGCCAGCGCCAGCGCGATCAGCGCATGATCGCGCTGAGCGGTCTGCGCGCCTGTGCGGCCATCAGGCGCGCGAGCCGCTGGCGCTGGTGGCGCCATCTCAGCGTCATCCTCCGCATCCGCTGGCGGCGCAGCCTCAGCGCGGCGCGTCTCATCCTCCGCCGCTTCCACGCGGGCGCGCTCGCGCTGGGCGCGTGTCACGCCCCAGGGTCCAGGCGCTGTCGGCGTCACAGGCCCGGCGGGCGCGGTGGCGCTGCGCGCCGCGCTATCTGGAACCGGGTTGTCGCGCTGGTCGCCGAGGGCGGTGAGCAGGAAGGCGTCCCACTCCTCTTCCGCCAGAATCTGGTAGGGGCGGCGGCGCTCGTTACGCAGCCGGCGCAGCGCGGAGCGAATCTGCTCGGCGTTGAGTGCGGTCACCAGGCGCTGCTCGATGGCAAAGAGCAGGAACTGGCGCAGGGCGGTCAGCCGCACGTTAACCGTGGCGGGCGAGAGCGGTCCGCTACGCAGCGAGGCGACAGGCGGCGCGCCTGCCTCGTCCTCGCCTGCCGCTGCGGATATTCCGATGGCGCTCGCCGACCAGGGATTCAACCGCCGCGCCGCCAGACGCCCGGAGTTGGTCGCGGCGCGGCGCGGCACGGAGCGTCGGCGACGGTCAGCGCGCATCGTCAATGCGCCACGATAGGCGAGCAGCATGTCGAAGGTGAGATCAGCGAGGTCTTGCGGCGCGCCGGGCGTCAGGAAGAAATAGCGCACGGCCTTCTCGTACTCTTCCTGCGTGCGCCCCGGATTCAGCGTCAGCAGCCAGCGGGTGAGCGCGGGTCGCCAGTGGTGGACTGGCGCGGCCGCGGCGCCGTCGTCAGCGCGCCAGTCATCGCGCGGCTGAGCAGGCGCGAGGTCAGAGGAAGCAGCCAGATCGTCTGTATCGTCTGTATCGCCCATCTGCCGACCTCCCATACCAGGCGCGCTGGGCGCCCTCGCAGGTATTGTGGTCGCTGGGCGACTGGCAGGTCAAGGGGTGGCTGGGGGCGTCGTGGAGCCGCCGGATGGCCCACGGAGCGAGCGCTCCAGCGCCTCGACCGTCTCGATCAGTTGCTGGCGTGTGAACGGCTTGGCAAGCTGGCCAACCGTGGTGGGCACATCAGGCTGCGACATGCGCACAGTGGAGGACATCAGAACGAAGCGATGCCCGGCCATTTTGAGCGCCTGGTCCTGCTCGCACTCGTGGACGACGGCGATGCCATCGAGCAGCGGCATGACGATGTCGAGCAGCACGATGTGTGGCCGAGTCGCTGTGCGCAGCTTTTGCAGCGCCTCGCGGCCATCGGCGGCCGGTGTGACCTCATACCCCCTGGCCTTGAGGACGGAGGTAATCATCTCCCGAATCGAGGCGCTATCGTCCACCGCCAGAATAGGGGCATCTCCGCTTGCCATCTTGCACGACCTTCGAACACTCGCCACTGTCTGGCGCGGTCTGCACATCGCTCCACGCGGGGGTCTATCTCTGTAGACGAAGGGCACAGCGCATTAGCTTCCAGCCAGCGCTATTCGTCATGTGGGCGACCACTGCGCGGCCCGCGTCGCGGGCAATCGCTCGGCCTCAAGAGCGTTTCGGGCGACTCGCGCGCGTGCTGCCACCCTGCCGCGCTTCGAGATAGCGCGCCAGGATGAAGATCATGTCTGAGAGGCGATTGAGATAACGCAGCGCGTGGCTCTCACCGGCTGCTCCCAGCGCGCCATCGTGCGACAGGCGGGCGGTCAGTCGCTCGGCGCGCCGGATGATCGTGCGCGCCAGGTCGAGCGCGGCGCTCTCCACGCTATCGCCAGGAATGATGAACTTGTTGGGGATGGCAACCTCGGCCTTCAGCTCGTTCTCGACATCCTCCAGCCAGCGCACTCGCTCCTCAGAGATGCTCACGCCGACAGCGGCGCGATTCTCCGGCGGGGTGGCCAGCTCGCCCATCAGCATGTAGAGGTCCTGCTGCGCCTGCAAGATGATCGCCTTGACTTTGGGATCATCCGTGCTGGCGCGCGCCAGACCAAGCGCGGAGGTGGCTTCATCCACCGTGCCAAATGTTTCCGGTCGGGCGTCATACTTTGGCACACGCTGCTCGCCCAGCAGGCTGGTGTAGCCTGTATCGCCGCCGCCAGTGGTCACTTTCGCCATTACGATTCCCCTGCGCTTCGTGCCAACTCGTGTTCAGGCGATGGGCGTCATCCATGTGCGCCTTCGTGACGGCGCGCCGCCGTCCATATCGTCTCGGGCCTACCGTATAGTATAGTCTACCGCGCCACGCCTGCCCATAAGTTGCCAGCCAGCGACAGCGGAGACCACGTCGGCAGTGGTATCCTGCGGTGACAGCGGCGCCCATCAGAGCGCCCGCATGGGCTCGGAAGACTCTCGTATAACTCTCGATAGCTCTCGATAGCTCTAGATGGAGGGGTCACCATGTACGATCCGTCGCCCGCCGATAAATTCACGTTTGGCCTGTGGACAGTCGGCAATGTCGGACGCGATCCATTTGGCGAGCCAGTGCGCGCGGCGCTCTCGCCCGCCGAGATCGTGCGGCTGCTGGCGGAGGTGGGCGCGTGGGGCGTCAACTTCCACGACAACGACCTCGTGCCGATAGACGCCAGCGCCGATGAGCGCGAGCGCATCATCCGCGACTTCCGCGCCGCGCTCGACGCGACCGGGCTGGTCGTGCCGATGGCGACCACCAACCTCTTCACCGATCCCGCCTTCAAAGATGGCGCCTTCACCTCGAATGACGCGCGCGTGCGCGCCTATGCGCTGCAAAAGACGATGCGCGCGATTGATCTGGGGGTCGAGCTGGGCGCCAAAACGTATGTCTTCTGGGGCGGGCGCGAAGGCGTCGAGACGGACGCCGCCAAGTCGCCCTCCGAGAGCATCAAGCGCTTCCGTGAGGCCATCAACTTCCTCTGTGACTACGCGCGCGACCAGCGTTACGACCTGCGGTTCGCGCTGGAGCCGAAGCCGAACGAACCGCGCGGCGACCTCTATTTCGCCACCGTCGGCGCGATGCTCGGCTTCATCGGCACGCTGGAGCATCCTGAGATGGTCGGCGTGAACCCGGAGATGGCGCACGAGCAGATGGCCGGGCTGAACTTCCTGCACGCGGTGGCCCAGGCCTGGGAGGCAGGTAAACTCTTCCACATTGACCTCAACGATCAGGTCATCGGGCGCTTCGACCAGGACCTGCGCTTTGGCTCGCACAATATCAAGAGCGCCTTCTTCCTGGTCAAGTACCTCGAAGATGTCGGCTACGATGGCAGCCGCCACTTCGACGCGCACGCCTATCGCACCGAGGATGCGGCGGGTGTGAAAGACTTCGCGCGCGGCTGCATGCGCACCTATCTGATCCTGAAGGAGAAGGCACAGCGCTTCAACGCCGACCCGGAGATCCAGGCGCTGCTGGCCGAGCTAAACGCGGTGGACGACTCCGTCGCGCCGCATCTGGGGCCGTATAGCGCGGAGCGCGCGGCGGCGCTCAAGGCGGCCCACTTCGACCGCCAGGCGCTGGGCGCGCGCGGCTACGGCTACGAGCGGCTCGACCAGCTGGCCGTCGAGATCGTGCTGGGCGTGCGCTAGCAGGGAAAGGAAGGCGCTGCCGTGGCGGATGTGGCCGACGCTCCGCTCTACCTGGGTGTAGATGTCTCGACGACGGGGGTCAAGGCGCTGCTGGTGGATGCGAGTGGGCAGGTAGTGGCCAGCGCCAGCCACGCCCACCCGTCATCCGCGCCGCAGCCGCTGTGGTCCGAGCAGAACCCCGAAGACTGGCTGCGCGGGGCGGTGATCGCCATCCGTGAGGCGCTGGCCACCGCGGGAGCGGCGGGCGAGCACGTCGCGGCGGTCGGGCTGACAGGCCAGATGCACGGCATGGTGGCGCTCGACAACGCGGGGGCCGTCGTACGCCCAGCCATCCTCTGGAACGACCAGCGCACCGCCGCCGAGTGCGACGAGATACGCGAGCGCGTGGGGCGCGCGCGGCTGATCGCCATCAGCGGCAATGACGCGCTGACCGGCTTCACCGCGCCCAAGATCCTCTGGACGCGCCGCCACGAGCCGTACAACTACGCGCGCATCCGGCATATCCTGCTGCCCAAGGACTATCTGCGGCTCTGGCTGACCGCCGAGTACGCGATGGACAAGGCCGACGGTTCCGGCACGCTGCTCTTCGATCTGGCGCGGCGCGACTGGTCGCCAGAACTGCTGGCCGCGCTGGAGATTCCCGCCGAGTGGTTGCCGCCGACCTATGAAGGGCCGCAGGTCACGGGCGCCATCAGCCTGGCCGCGGCCGAGGCGACGGGGTTGCGCGCGGGCACGCCCGTGGTGGCAGGCGGCGGCGATCAGGCGGCGCAGGCGGTGGGTGTGGGCGTCGTCGCGCCGGGCGCACTGGCGCTGACGCTTGGCACGTCAGGCGTGCTCTTCGGCGCCACCGACACGCCGATCATCGAGCCAGATGGGCGGCTGCACGCCTTCTGCCACGCCGCGCCGGGTCGCTGGCACCTGATGGGCGTCATGCTGAGCGCGGCGGGCAGCTTCCAGTGGTTACGCGACACGCTCGCCCCGGGCGCCAGCTTCGACGCGCTGGTGGCGGAGGCGGCGACGGCGCCTGCGGGCAGCGATGGCCTGCTCTTCCTGCCCTATCTGACAGGCGAGCGCACGCCCTATCCTGATCCGCTGGCGCGCGGCGCGTGGGTCGGGCTGACCGCGCGCCACACCCGCGCCCACCTGATTCGCGCGACGCTCGAAGGGGTGGCGTTCGGTCTGCGCGATATGCTGGCGCTGATGCGCGCGAGTGGCATGGCGTTGCCCGATCACGCGCGCATCTCTGGCGGCGGCGCGCGCTCCGCCCTCTGGCGCGAGATCGTCGCCAGCGCGCTGCGCATCGAGCTGGCGACGCCGGAGACAACCGAGGGCGCGGCGTATGGCGCGGCGCTGCTGGCGGGGGTCGGCGCGGGCGCGTGGCCCGATGTGGAGGCGGCGACGAGCGCGCTGCGCATGCAACCGGGCGGCAGCCCTGACGCGTCGGATGCGCGGCGCTACGACGCGCTCTACGAGCAGTATCGCGCGCTCTACCCGGCGCTCGCGCCCAGCATGCACGCGCTGTCCGCATTCTCACAGCGGGAGAACGCCTGATGGGCGAGCATGATAGCGACTTTGACGATCTGGCGGCGCGGCGGGCTGAGGTGGCGGCCAAGTTGGAGCAGGTGCGCGCGCTGCTGTCGCGGCGTGGCGTAGATGCTCTGCACCTGACCTCGGTGGCCAACATTGGCTGGCTGACGGCGGGCGCGGCGACCGCTGTTGACCCGACGCTGGAGACGGCCTCGTTCTCGCTGCTGGTGACGCGCGAGCGTTCCAACGTGCTCACTGATCCGATCGAGGAGCCGCGCCTGCGCGACGAGGAGCGGCTAAACGCGCTGGGACTGGGTCTAGTGATCGAACCGTGGTATGCGCGCGGGCATACGCTGCGCCTGCTGACGGCGCGACGGCGACTGGCGAGCGACATACCGCGCGATGACGCGGTGAACCTGAACGGCGATCTGGTCGCGCTGCGCTCGCAGTTGTGCGCGGACGAGCAGGCGCGGCTGCGGGCGGGCGCGCGGCTGGCCGCCAGCGCGATGGACGAGGTGGCGCGAGCCGTGCAGCCCGGCATGACGGAGCTGGAGGCCGCCGCGCTGCTGGAGGCGGCTAGCCGACGGCGCGGCGGCGCGGCGACGGTGACGCTGGTGGGCAGCGACGAGCGCATCGTGCGCTACCGCCATCCGCTGCCAACCACAAAGCGCATCGAGCGGCAGGTGATGCTGGTGCTCTGTCTGCGCTCTCGCGGCCTCATTAGCGCGCTGACCCGCACGGTCTACTTTGGCGAGCCGCCCAACGCGCTGCGCCAGCTCGCGGCGGCCGTGGCGCGCGTGGATGCGCAGGTGATCGCCGCGACGCGTCCCGGCCGCACCCTGGGTGAGCTCTTCGAGACGCTGCGGGCGGCCTACGCGCGTGAGGGCCAGCCAGAAGCCATCGAGGAGCATCACCAGGGTGGCACGATCGCCTACCTCGGGCGCGAGACGTTCGCGCGCCCCGGCTCGCTGGCACGCGTCGCCCTCGGGCAGGCCTTCGCCTGGAACCCCTCGCTGCGCGGCGTCAAGTCCGAGGACACGCTGGTGCTGACCGAGGCTGGCCCAGAAATCATCACCGCGATTGACGGCTGGCCGACACTCACGGTTGAGACGGAGATCGGCGACATCGAGCGGCCCGCTCTGCTCGAAGCGCCGTCGGCGTGACTGGCCGGAGCGGACGCGACCGAGTCCAGCGACATCGGCGTTTCCGGCATAGAGCGGCTGTGCAAGAATATTGCGGGATGGGAGGACGCATCTATGCGCGCTGATCGCCTGCTCGCCATCCTGTTGCTGCTGCAATCGCACCGCCGCCTGACGGCTGGCGAGGTCGCCGAGCGGCTGGGCGTCTCGCCGCGCACGGTGCAGCGCGATATGCTGGCGCTCAGCGTAGCAGGCGCGCCAGTCTATGCTGAGCGAGGCGCAAAGGGCGGCTGGTCGTTGCTGGAGGGCTACCACACCGATCTCTCCGGCCTCTCGCCGAGCGAGATCACGTCACTTGCGCTCCAGGCGCCTGCCCGCCTGCTCGACGACCTTGGGCTGCGCCAGGCTTCCGCGACCGGACTGGTCAAGCTGCTCTCTGGCCTGCCCGACGCCCAGCGCCGCGGCGCCGAGGAGCTGCGCCAACGGGTCTACGTGGATGCGGCGGGCTGGCGCGCGACTGATGAGACCGCGCCGATGTTCGCGGTGATGCAGGAAGCGGTCTGGCGCGACCGGCAGGCGCACATCCGCTACCAGCGCAGCGACGGTGAGGAGGTAGAGCGCGTCGTCGAGCCACTGGGACTGGTGGCCAAGGGCCGCACCTGGTATGTGGTAGCGCGGGTGGATGGCGAGTCGCGCACCTATCGCGCCAGCCGCATCCGCGCCGCCGCGCTGCTCGATCAGCCCGTCACGCGCCCGGCCGACTTCGATCTGGCGGCCAGCTGGGAGGCCTCGCAGGCGAAGTTCGCCGCGTCGCTGCCGCGCTACCCTGTCGTCGCGCGGCTGCGGGCGGACCTGCTGGGCTGGGCGCAGGCGATGTGGCGCTATACGCGCTTCGATAATATTAGCGCGCCCGATGACGCGGGCTGGCTGACGCTGGAGGTGACATTCGAGAGCGAGCGTGAGGCGTGCTTCGCGCTGCTGGGTCTCGGTGGAGCAGCTGAAGCCATCAGCCCCACCGAGCTGCGTGCGCTCATCAGCGAACGCGCCGCGGCGGCGGCCGAGCGCCACGCGCCCGCGCTGGAGCGCTCGCCAGTGGGCTGAGCCGCCGATTGCTGAGCGCGACATCAGCTGTTGCCCCTAGCTCTTGCTCTGACCCTCCTCCACCTGCTCGCCCGCGTGCTCACCCTTCTCACCGGCCTGCACGATATCGCCAGAGGTGAAGAGGATGCGTTGCATCGTCGCCTTCCAGGCCGGTTTGCGACGCAGCAGGAACTCCAGGTCCATGCCGAAGTGCTTGAACTCCTCCTCCTGCGCGTTGCGCATGATGGCGCGCGCACCGGCGTCCTTCTCGACGGAGATGCGCTGCTCATACCAGTTGATCGCCTCGGTCTCTTCGGTCAACGAGGCGATCATGCGCGCGAAGGTGCGCGTCTCCTCGCTCAGGTCGCTGGCTGGCTCGTGATACTGATCGAATCCCATCGTCACATTCCTTCTCTGACTCTTCGTAGCTCGTTCGTAGCTTTACCGCTGACTCGGCTCACGCGGCTGGTCGCTCTGTTGAGCGATCAGGTCGTATTCCTCTTGCGTCAGCCGCAGCGTGGCGGCGCGCGTGTTCTCTTCCAGATGGTGGAGCGAGGCTGTGCCGGGGATGGGGAGCATCGTCGGCGAGCGCTGGAGCAGCCAGGCGATGGCGATCTGACTTGGCTGCGCCGTATGCCGCCGCGCCACCTCGGCCAGCGCCCCACCCGACTCGGCGAGCTGACCGCCCGTCAGCGGCGCCCAGGGGATGAAACCGATGCTCTGCCGCGCGCACAGATCAATCATGCGCTCGCTCTCCGCGTGGTCCATGCGCTCAGAGGCGCGGTCGGCGAGGTTGTAATGGTTCTGCACCGTCACGATTGGCGTAATGCGCTGGGCGCGCTCCAGCTCGTCAATAGTGACGTTCGACAGGCCGATGTGGAGAATCTTCCCCGCCCGCTGCATTTCGGCGAGCGCGCCGACGGAGTCCTCGAAGGGTACGCGCCGGTCGGGCCGGTGAAACTGGTAGAGGGCGATGCGCTCCAGCCGCAGACGCTTGAGCGTGCCATCCAGCGCCTGCCGCAGGTGCTCAGGGCGTCCATTCGGCGGCCACTGGCCAGGGCCGGTGCGGGTCAGCCCGCCCTTGGACGCGATGACCAACTGTGGCGGGTACGGATAGAGCGCTTCGGCGATCAGGTTCTCGCTGACCTCCGGGCCATAGGAGTCGGCGGTGTCTATCAGATTGATGCCCAGCTCGAGCGTTCTGCGCAGCACAGCGATGGCGTTATCGTGGTCGGCTGGTGGACCCCAGATGCCCGGCCCGGTCACGCGCATGGCGCCGAAGCCGAGCCGGTAGACGGTCAGGTCGCCGCCGATGGTCAACGTTCCGCTGGCCTCGGCCGGACGACTCATTGCGGAGTGATCCATGAGATCTCCAGTGCTGAAAGGCAGAAAGGGCTGAAGGGCAGACAGGTCGGGTCGCGTCACGATTGTACCGCGTCAGGTGGGCGCGTCAGACCATCCCAGCATATCCGTGGCCGAACCGCGCTCCAGCCGATCTTCAGTCGGCCCACGATGACAGCAACGACAACGATCCCTCTGCGCCGGGACAGCGCCTCCTTTGCCCGCATTGCCCACTGTGTCCTTCACCCACCATCTCGGTGAGGCGTCCGTCGTCGTTCGAGGCGCATCTGTTTCATTTAAGAAACAGATGCTATTATGCAATAAATACTGCCTGGTCGGTGTTAATTATTATGTCTCTTATGCACAAAGCACCATTTGCGCACATAGATTCAAGACGACATAACTTTTATTATCGTATGCTCGCTTAGGCTGCACACGACTCTCCGAAAATGCAGGTGAAAGGATTCCGACGCAGGACGAGGGAGATGTAGGGAGATGTGTGGAGTGATGGAGCGATAGAGTGACCGAGTGGCAGGGGCGCTGGGTAAGCTGCCGCTCCGTCAGGAGTGCGAGCGAGGCCAGATGATGCAGAGTACGGCGGAGTACGGCGTCAGCGCCAGGCAATCAGAGTCAGTTCCAGGCGTGTAAATACGTCAGGCGCGTTGGTTTGCGCGCCTCACTGGTCGTACTGATAGAGGTTGTATCTCTTCATGGCGTTGATCAGGGTATCGCCAGGAGCGCCCCCAGCTGTGTAGTGTCCGGCGTCCCACGGCGACTGACCCAGCGCCCGCGCCGCGGCTGCTGCGCCGCCAGTCCGCGCGGCAGCCGCCACGCCGCGATAGTAGCTCAGATGAGCGACGTGCTCGTAGATTGCCAGGCCAATCCACGGTGTCGCCGCATAACAGAAGTTGCGCACGACAGACTGGCCGTAGCATACCCCGCCATCGCCATTCGGATCCGGGAACGGCCTGGAGTTCGCCAGGTTCCAGCCATCGAAGTCTGGAAAGCGCCAGCCATGCTCCACCCCCATCTGCGCCAGTATCACTGAGGTGGGCCAACCCAGATCGTTGTGGGCCTTTCGCGCGTAGGGCAGCATCGTCTGGATGAACGCGGCGGGAGATGCCACTGGCTGCGGCGTTGGCCCGGACGGAAATGGTGTGGGGTAGGCGGGCGCCGCCGCTCCCAGCGCTCCCAGCGCGCTATCAAACGTCTGACGCTCGCTGCGGCCAAGCGGGGTCAGCGCGCCCACGAGCGTCTGCGCGACGATCACAGCGACCGCCAGATAAACCAGCAGCGCCCGGCGACGGCGCGGTGTGTTCAGCCGCAGCCGCTCAGTCAGGCTTACGGTGAAGCGCGTGATCAGGCGTCGCGGCGTCATCCCTGGCTGGCTGGCGCGTGGTCCGGCAAGCGGCTCGGACTCTGGCTCGGCAAGCAGCGTCGCGACAAGCGGGCGCGCCAGCGGACGCGCTGTCACACGGGGACGCGGCGCATAGTGCGTCTCGCCAGGCGCCGCGCCAGGCGCCGCGCGGTCATTGCCATCGTCGCCATCCCACCCACCAGACGACGGTATTGGCCGGAATGGCGCCACCGGCAGTTCGCCCGTCGTGTCGATGACACGTCCAGCCCCTCCGCGGCGCGCGAGCTGGCGCTTGTCCGATGAGCGCTGCCTTCCCACGGCGTCTGCTCCTTTTGCCGTCTGGTCATCTGAGTGTGACACGGGTGGAACTCGCCCAACTATACCCTACATGCCTCAGCGGGCCGCGCGCCGTAGGACGTCCTGCTCTCCCATTGGCGTGCCGAGGCGCCGAAATTCAATCAACGCCGCGTCGCCGTGCCCGATGCCGTGACGCTGGTTTGACGCATGGCGGCGCGGCGCACTATAGTGTCAGCACAATGCCCAACAATGCCGGTAGATCACGCTGCTCCATGCGGCGCCTGATGATCGGCGTTCCTCTCACGCCATGCTAGCGCATGGCTAGCGCATGGCTGGCGCATAGCTTCCGAGCACGGTTGCACACGCTCGCACGATCATGTAGCGCTTTGGATCAGCGCCTGCCGTCCACTGGCGGCTGGCACGGCATACGACAGCAACGACAGCAACGCGGTTAGCTGACATCGTCCCGTAGCGCCAAATCCTGTAGTGCGATGACCGCTCTGCCATCTCAGCTCTCCCCGCGCGTCGTATCGTCGCCGCGCCAGGCAGCATCCTACTCCCGCTCCCGCGTCCGCGCGCCGTGTTGGCGCGACCACTGATCGTGGAGGTTGGCAGTGATTCCAGACAGCTTCACGTACATCGCGCCCACATCGCTGGCCGGCGTCTGGGAGGCGCTCAGCGCGCATCCCGACGAGGCCAAGACGCTGGCCGGCGGGCAGAGTCTGATCCCGTTGATGAAGTTTCGGCTCGCCACGCCCGCCTATCTGGTCGATCTGGGCCACGTCCCCGGTCTCGACACGCTGGAGGAGCGCGATGGCGCGCTGGTGATCGGCGCCATGACGCGCGAATCCGCGCTCGAACGCTCCTCGCTGATCCAGCGGCGCTATCCCGGTATCCACGACGCCACGTCCGTCGTGGCCGATCCGCTGGTGCGCAACTGGGCGACCGTCGGCGGCAATCTGGCGCACGCCGACCCCGCCAACGACCACCCCGCCATGATGCTCGCGCTGGACGCCTCGGTGGTCGCCGAGAGTCCGCGTGGGCGGCGCGAGCTGGCACTGGGCGACTTTCTGGTGGACACGATGGAGACGGCGCTGCAACCCGATGAGACGCTGATCGAGATCCATGTGCCGCAGCCCGCGCCGCACACCGGCTCAGCGTATGTGAAGTTCGAGCGCAAGGTCGGCGACTATGCCATCGCTGCCGTCGGCGCGCGGCTGACGCTGGATGGCGAGACCGTGCGCGAGGCGGGCATCGGGCTGACGAATGTTGGCCCGACCGCGCTGCGCGCCCCACAGGCCGAAGCCTTCCTGGTGGGCAAGCAGCTAACCGACGAGACGCTGCGTGAGGCGGCGCGGCTGGCTGGCGAGGCCGCGCAGCCGACCGCCGACCTGCGCGGCCCCGTCGAATACAAGCGCGCGCTGGTTCGCACGCTAACCGTGCGCGCGCTACGCGCAGCGGCTGAGCGCGCCCACACCGCGATGAGCTAGTCAGGAGGCACGTGATGACCACGACCCAGCATGTCAAGCTGACACTGAACGGTCAGCCCGTCGAGGCCGACATCGAGCCGCGCCTGCTGCTCGTCCACTTCATTCGCGAGGTCGCCAACCTGACGGGGACGCACATCGGTTGCGACACGACCAGTTGCGGCGCCTGCACGGTGCAGATCAACGGCGTGCCGTCCAAGTCCTGCACGCTCTTCGCCGTCCAGATGGAGGGCGCGGACATCCGCACGGTCGAGGGACTGGAGCAGGATGGCCAGCTCAGCCCGATCCAGGAGGGCTTCTTTGAGGAGCATGGGCTGCAATGCGGCTTCTGCACGCCCGGCATGATGATGACCGCCGAGGCCTTCCTGCGCGACCATCCTGATCCCAGCGAGGAGGAGATTCGGCGCGCCATCTCGGGCAACCTCTGCCGCTGCACGGGCTATGTCAATATCGTGAAGGCCATCCAGTACGCCGCCAGGCGCACGCAAGAGACCCAGGGGGCGCCCAAAGAGACGGCGCCCGTGGAGGCGACGCGATGACCACGACCGAACCGACGACCGGGACGACGATTGGCGGCATGGGCCATCGCGTCAAGCGCAAAGAGGACCCCCGCTTCCTGCGCGGCAAGGGCAACTACGTTGACGACATCAAGCTGCCCGGCATGCTCTACATGGACATCGTGCGCAGCCCATACGCCCACGCCACCATCACACGCATAGACGCGACGAAGGCGCTGGCGATCCCTGGCGTGCTGGCGGTCGTCACCGGCAAAGACCTCGACGCGGCAGGGCTGGCGTGGATGCCCACCCTGATGAGCGACAAGCAGATGGTGCTGCCGGTTGACCGGGTGGTCTATCAGGCGCAGGAGGTGGCCGCCGTCATCGCCACCGAGCGCTACATCGCCGCCGATGCCATCACGCAGGTGGAAGTAGACTACGAGCCGCTTCCGCCGGTCGTTGATCCCTTCAAGGCGCTGGAGGCCGACGCGCCGCTGGTGCGCCCCGACCGCGACGAGAAATCCAATCACATCTGGCACTGGGAGGCGGGCGACGCGGCGAAGACCGACGAACTCTTCCGGCAGGCCGATGTGGTGGTCAAGCAGGATCTCTACATCCCTCGCATCCACGTCGCCTCGATCGAGACGTGCGGCTGTGTCGCGTCGTTCGACAAGATCGCGGGCAAGCTGACCGTCTACATGACGACCCAAGCGCCGCATGCCATTCGCACCGTCTTTTCACTGGTGACGGGCATCCCCGAACATAAGATTCGCATCATCTCACCCGACATCGGCGGCGGGTTCGGCGGCAAGGTGCCAGTCTATCCGGGCTATGTGATCGCCTGCGTCGCCTCGCTCCAGACCGGCCATCCGGTCAAGTGGATCGAAGATCGCTCTGAGAATCTGCAAGCCGACAGCTTCGCGCGCGACTATCACATCAGCGCCGAACTGGCGGCCAGCAACGATGGCACGATGCAGGCGCTGCGCGTCAAGACGCTGGCCGACCACGGCGCCTTCGACGCCGCCGCCAACCCCTCGAAGTTCCCCGCCGGCCTGTTCAGCGTCATCACTGGCTCGTATGGGCTGGAAGCGGCGCATGTCGCGGTGGACGGCGTCTACACTAACAAGCCGTCGGGCGGCGTCGCCTATCGCTGCTCATTCCGCGTGACAGAGGCCGTGCATACCATCGAGCGCATGGTGGATACGCTGGCCCAGCAGCTCAAGATGGATCCAGCCGACGTGCGGATGAAGAACTTCATCCCGCCCGAGGCCTTCCCATATAAGTCGGCGACTGGCTGGGAGTATGACAGCGGCAACTATCCGGGCGCGCTGCGCAAGGCGATGGAGAAGATCGGCTACGCTGACCTGCGCAAGGAGCAGGCGGAGAAGCGCGCGCGCGGCAAGCTGATGGGCATCGGCATCTCTACGTTTACCGAGATCGTCGGTGCGGGGCCATCGCACACGTTCGACATTCTGGGCATCAAGATGTTCGATAGCTGCGAGATTCGCGTCCATCCGACCGGCTCGGTAATCGCGCGCATCGGCGTGCAGAGCCAGGGGCAGGGCCATGAGACGACCTTCGCGCAGATCGTGGCCGAGGAGTTGGGCCTGCCCGTTGAGAACATCACCGTCGAACATGGCGACACCGACACCGCGCCATACGGCCTGGGCACCTACGCCAGCCGCAGCACGCCGACCGCGGGCGCCGCCACCGCCGTCGCCGCGCGCAAGATTCGCGACAAGGCCCGCAAGATCGCGGCACACCTGCTGGAGGCCAATCCCGATGACCTGGAGTGGCAGGATTACAGGTTCCAGGTCAAAGGCTCGCCGGGGCGCTCGGTGGGCATGAAAGAGATCGCCTTCGCCGCCTACACCAACTTCCCCAGCGATGTCGAGGCTGGACTGGAGGCGGTTGACTACTACGATCCACCCAATCTGACCTTCCCGTTTGGCGCCTACATCTGTGTCGTAGACATTGACCGCGGTACCGGGCAGGTCAAGATTCGCCGCTTCGTGGCGGTGGACGACTGCGGCAACATCATCAACCCGATGATCGTGGATGGGCAGATTCACGGCGGCCTGACGATGGGCATGGCTCCGGCGCTGCTTGAGGCCATCACCTACGACGAAAACGGCAACATGCAGCAGGGCACCTTCATGGAATATCTGCTGCCGACAGCAATGGAGACGCCCGCCTGGGAGACCGACAAGACGGTGACACCCTCGCCGCACCATCCCTTCGGCGCGAAGGGCGTCGGCGAGTCGGCCACCGTGGGCGCGCCGCCCGCCATCGCCAACGCGGTGGTGGACGCGCTCAGCCATCTGGGCGTGACGCATGTCGACATCCCGTTCACGCCGTGGAAGATCTATCAAATTCTGGAGGAGCATGGCGCGGCGGAATAGCAGCCGGAGTTGTCGGCGAGCGTGAGCGCGGAGAGGTTCGGAGAGGTAACGATGCATTTCACTGGCACGCAGCAGATCAAGGCTCCGGTGGCGAAGGTCTGGCAGTTCGTCCTCGATCCCAACAAGGTCGCGGAGTGCGCGCCGGGCTTCAAGACAATGGACATCCTGGGGCCGGACCACTTCAAGCCCACGCTCGCCGTCGGCATCGGCGCCGTCAAAGCCACGTTCACGCTCGACGTGCAGCTGGAGGATGTGCGCGAGCCAGAGCACGCCGCCATGCGCGGGCGCGGCGCGGCGGCGGGAAGCGCCGTGGATATGGTCGCCGCGATGGACCTGAAGCCGCTCTCAGACACCGAGACGCAAATGGACTGGACAGCAGATGTCAACGTCAGCGGCACGCTCGCCAGCGTGGGCGCGCGGCTGATGGAGGGGACGGCGCACCGGCTGACCGCCAGGTTCTTCGACTGTTTCCGGCAGAAGCTGGAGGAATCCAACGACGTGGCTGGCGCGGGCGCCACGACCTCGGCGCCCGCGACGGGAGCGACCGGATCGAGCGAGGCGTCGTGACGCGCGGAGCTGGCGAGCGCGGCTAGAGAGCGGGGAACCCAGATGCGAGAGGACATCCTGGCGCAGGCGCAGCGGCTGCGCGCGGAGGGGCGCGCGTTCGCGCTGGCGACGGTGGTGGCGGCGCGCCAGCCAACGTCTGGCACGCCCGGCGCCCGCGCCATTGTCCTGCCCGATGGACGTCTGGAGGGCTGGGTCGGCGGGCATTGCGCCCAGCCGACCGTCGCCCGCCAGGGACTGGAGGCGCTCGCCGATGGCCTCGCGCGTCTGGTGGTGCTCAGCCCCGACGCCAGCGAGCCGGGCGCCGCGCGCGATGGCGTGCTGCGTGAGGGGGTGGTGCGCGTTCCGATGCTCTGCGGCAGCCAGGGAGAATTGCAGGTGTTTGTCGAGCCATTCCTGCCGCGGCCTACGGTGGTCGTAATTGGCTCGTCGGTGGTCGCCCGCACGCTGGCGCGGCTGGCCTCCACGCTCGACTTCGAGGCCTGGGCCTGCGATCCACTGGCGGATATGCAGACGTTCCCTGAAGTGGATCGGCTGGTTCCGACGCTCGACGCGCTGGCCCCGCAGATCAGCGAGCGCAGCTATGTGATTGTGGCGACGATCGGCGAATATGATGAGGAGGCGGCGCTGGCGGCGGTGGAGAGTCCGGCGACGTACGTGGGGCTGGTGGCCAGCAACAAGCGGCTGAGCGCGGTGCGCGCCTATTTGATCGAGCGTGGCGTGACACGTGAGCGCGCTGAGACGCTGCGACGACCGAAAGGGCTGCCGGGGTTCGTCATCAAGCCGGAGGAGATCGCGTTCAGCGTGATGGCGGAGCTGATCGAGGCGCGCCGCCAGCGAGTCGGCATGGGCGACGCCACCGCGACACAGCCGCCACAGCGCGCCGAGGCGATTGATCCGATCTGCGGCATGACAGTAGACATCGCGACGGCGCGCTATACCGCCGAGCGCGACGGCGAGACGTTCTATTTCTGCTGCTCCGGCTGCAAACGAACCTTTGAGAAGCAGCACGCGCTGGTCAAGCCCACCTGACTCACCACACCACGGCCCATGCCCCACCGCGACCGCTATGCGGATCGTGGGTTTCGGCGTTGTCTTCCGCGCGCCTCTCTATGCCTCCGTTGTCATCTTGGCGCCAATCGCGGCTCCTCGTGCCCTGCCAGTCAACCTCCCCCGTGCGCGCCATGACAGGCGCTCTGGCGCGCTCCAGTTGGGCAAGCGGGCTGACTCCTCTTCGCGCCGCTTGCCGTCTCGGCGCATTCTTGATAGAGTAGGCGCAATCGAGGCGGCGCTTCTGTCTCCGCCGCCTCTGATAGTCGTATGGAGAGAACGATCAGATGCGTGATCTACACTTCGACGGAGACTTTCTCCGCGATTTCAATGCCGCGAGTGAGCAGTGGGGCTGGGCAAGCTGGCACGAGGTTCGTGCGGCGCAAGAGGCGACTGCCCGCCGCTTGCTAGCGGAGGTTTTTGGCGACGGGGAGGAGACGCCAGGCGTGGAAGGCGGCTCGCCGAGCGCCGAGTGAGCGAAACGCGTTGGCATGGGCGCCAACGAGGCCTGGAAAGGTGGGCATCAGCGGACGAGCCACCCTCCCTCTGAAGAAGGAGAGTGGCTCGCGTTGAGACGCCCGGTTAGTGGCGCGCAGCGTGGCTCTACGTTCGCTGCGATGTCCCAGTGGTCTGCATGCCGGGATGCAGAATCACTTTGGTGTAGCCTTCGATGCGCTTATCGAACTTCTCATAGGCCTGCGGCGCCTGCTCCAGCGGTATCTCGTGCGAGACGACGAAGCTGGGCTTGGCTCGCCCGGCGATAATCAGATCGCGCAACTGCCGGTTGTAGCGCTTGACATTGCACTGCCCCGTACCCAGGCGCAGCCCCTTCTCAAACAGCTTGCCGATCGCGACCAGCAGTAGCCCCTGCTTGGAGCTGGCATCGGGACCGCCTGGGTCTGATGGCACGTACAGCCCCGGTATGCCGAGCATGCCAGTGGGACGTACCGTCTGGATCAGCGCGTTGAGGACCGTGGCAGGCTCCTCTTTCTGCGCATTCTTTGTCACTGCCTGGTAGCCAACCGCGTCTACACCCTTATCCGTGCCCTCGCCGTTGGTCTGATCCTGAATTTGCTTGACAGGATCGCCCTGGTCGAAGTTGATAGGGATCGCGCCGATCTGCTTGGCTTTGTCCAGGCGCTCCTTGATGCGATCTACCACAAAGACGCGCGCCGCGCCGCGCAGCAGCGCCGAATACGCGGCCATCAGGCCGACTGGACCAGCGCCATACACGGCGACACTCTCGCCGGGGCTGACCTGCGCCAGCTCACAACCGTGATAGCCGGTGGGGAAGATGTCCGCGAGCATCGCGAAATCGGCCTCGTGCTCGGTTCCCGCGGGTAGCGTGAGGCAATTGTAGTCGGCGAACGGCACGCGCAAATACTCTGCCTGCCCGCCAGTATACGGCCCCATCGCAACGTAGCCGTAGGCGCCGCCCGCGAATCCCGGGTTGACCGTAAGGCAGAAGCCGGAGTTTCCGGCGAGGCAGTTCTTGCAGAAGCCGCATGCGACGTTGAAGGGCATCACCACGCGGTCGCCCTTCTTGATGGAGACGACGCCAGGGCCAACCTCCTCAACGATCCCCATGTTTTCGTGGCCAAACACGATGCCCGGATTCGCGGCCGTGCGCCCTTCGTACATATGCAAATCTGAGCCGCAGATGCACGACGAGGTGATCCTGACGAGCGCATCGTTAGGCGATTGAATCGTGGGATCGGTCACGGTTTCGACCGCGACCTTGAACGGTTCCTTGTACACTACCGCTTTCATGGATGCTTCTCCTGACTGAATGTTGCAATCCTGGCCTGGTGGACGCCATCGTGGCGCCTCGCCGTTCATTCGTTCAGAGACGCGACATGTAAGTGGCTGCTCAGATCACGGTTCCTTCTGCTCCTTTCACTTCGCTACTGTCCGCACGGGCGCGGAACTGCCACCATACCATTACTGCCTGGCTCACAATGCCGGGCTGGCAGGCTCGCTCAAGTCGGTAACGGTCCAGGGACCGAAGTGCTTGACGTGGCGCGCGCCGAGCCGCTCCAGAATATCGCGGCCGCGCTCGATGTCGGTGGGGTCTTCGGTGTGGACGTTGATGATCGCGTGGCCCTCCTCGGCCTCACGTAGATAGATGTCCTGGTAGTAGCTGGCGTCGGTCACGATGCGGGCGACCGCCTTGAACGCCCAGCCCAATGGCCCGCGCTGGTCTTCGGTGGCCTGCATGCGGCGGATCGTCTCCGGGCCGCTGAGCAGCAGAATATCCCTGGATGCGAAGCCAGCCTTTTCCAGCTCCTTCACGGCGCGCTCACCCACGCGCGGGGTATTGATGACCGCGACCAGCCAGTTCGAGCCTTGCCCGAGGCTATCGGCGGCAGGTGGTAGCAGCGTATCGGGGTGATCCGAATGTTCAGACATGCGCTTGACTCCTTCCTCTCTCATGTCCGCCATGAGGCGCCTGGATTTTTGCCGCAAGGGACAGACCAAGTTACACAGGCGATGGGTATCTGGAGCCATTGAACGCTGAGGAATTGTGCGGACCACGCGCATGGTACGCGCATGGTATACGTAATCGCTCGCATCGTCGGCTGGAGTACAAGCTGCTGGCGTATATGGTTGTCGGCGTTTGTCGTGTATAGTCTATGACTATATGCAAAGTTGCGTGGATGGGGCAATCTGGGCTACAGTGTCCGCACGCTCCTTACGCTCCGTGAGCCGCACTTGCTGAGGGGAACGACCTTGAACGACCATGACGCTATCGCCAGCCGGTTTACGCCGCTGATTCGCAGTCTGCCAGATACTGCGCCGTTCGTCGGGCCAGAGGCGCTGGAGCGCGCGCAGGGGCGACCTTTCAAGCTGCGGCTGGTCATGCGCCATTCGCAACAGCGTCGAGAGACGATCATCGCTGTTCGTGACCTGCATTCGTGTATAATAGCAAACGGCGGTACGGAATAGGTTGCTGATAGCGATTTACTACTAGTCGACACAGGGGTCGAAATATGAGCAAGATCTTTGTTAGCTATCGCCACACCCAAGGACATTTCGTTGATCGTTTGGTCCAATCAATCAGAAATCGTATAGAAGGATCCGTGTTTGTCGATCTTACTGGCATCAAGGCGTCCGACTTCGCGAACGCTATCACAGAGGAAATCAGGTCTTGCGACATCTTCATTTTGGTAATGTCGGCAGATACCTTTGCGCCCGATCGGATTGTCGAAGTAGACGACTGGATTGTTCGTGAGGTTTCGCTTGCACTTTCGACTATGTTACACAGCGACCCTAGTAAGCCACTACCGATAGTCTTGGTTTTTGATGAAGATTGCGAACCGCCCAAGGCTGCTTCCCTCCCAGAGAGGATCCGAGGCATAGCAACCAAACAAGGAATCAGGTTCAGACGCGAATTCTTTGATGAGAGTGTAGACCATCTGATAGATCATTGCACGGCAGTGGCTCCAGAGGCAATAGTGCGCAAAGCATATGGACTTACCTCGATAAGTGGCCACTTTGAGATCGGACTGAAACAGAGCGTTAGAGAAGCGATTGAAAGACTTACGCGCGAACTTGTAAGAATGCTCGAACTTAATGCAGATCAATCGGATCCGGCTATACGTATATCGAACGCTTGGTCGGCCTCCGAGGGACTCTTAGCGCTTCTCTACACGAGTTCCAGTGCTCTAGCGGCGTACACAATGGGCCAGCTCAACGCAGAATTGCTTGCCAGCGTTGCAAGAAAGCTGGTGGGCATCGACAATTTAGTGAGGGGTGGCGGCATCCCGGCAGCGCCTGACTTTCAAATCGATGACCGCGGAGTTGTTGACAGTACTGCAAAAGTTGTAAGTGCGCTTAGTTGCTTGCGACTGTACATGTTACATCATTCCTATTCGGCGATTGGTACCCTTGAGCCCGTGGCGCTAAGAGACATCGAGGCGTGCATCGCCCGACTCTGCGAGTGGCTACGAGCAAATCAAAACGATGATGGTGGCTGGGGGCTTTGGTTTGGATCGCCGAGTCGTGTGACGGCCACGGCGTTCGCAGTTATTGCCTTCGTCGATGCAGGCATTGAATTGGATGCGTCGCACATGCAAAATGCCCTTACTTGGCTGGAGGCCACACAGAAGCCCGACGGCAGTTGGGCACTTACGCCTGATCTGGAGCAGAGTGATGTCACAAGCACTGCGTTCGCAGTTGCAGCGTTGTCAATGCTAAGCGCATCAGTCACTGCGCCAAGCATTCAGCGAGCAGTGCGTATGCTTGAGACGAATACAAATTGGGCTGACGCAGTGCATACTGTTGCAATCGACTCTGGGGAAACGCGGCGATTCATCTCCATGACCTATGCCGCCGAACCTAGAGCCATTTACGCTCTACTGCTCACAGGATCATCTCCCACCAGCCTGACGATTGTAAGGGCGCTGCAGCGACTGTCTGAGGCAGAGCTGCCAACCGGTGGCTGGGCCCGGAAAAGTTCTGCAAACTCCAAAATGGATGTCTGGTATACGTACGTTGTAGTAGAGTGTATAAACGCTTGGTTCACGCACTGCAATCAAATTAGCTACCTTGTGAGGTTGTCCAGATCCGACCAGGCTCTCGCTGGGCTTGTCAGAAGCTACACAGAAAAGCAGTCGCAAGTCGATCAGTTACTTGCGCGACTTCAGGAAATCCAGCGTATCGCTTCAAGTGGGCCGCTTCCGAGCAAGGGCTTGAGCAGGTAAGAGATAAATACAGGTCATCCGCATGCCGGGCGCGCCACCGCTGGACCGCTGCATCCGCGTCACAGTCGGTGACGCCGTCGCCCGCGAAGCCTTTGCGCGAGTCTTCCGCGAGGTCTGGCCTCAGGTCGCGCGGGGCTGACCTTCCATCTCATCGCGCGCCTCCACAGTCCGAGAATGGCGCGACGCCCGCTCGAAGCTCTACAATTCTCTGCGTGCGGCTGAGCCATTTAGCGCAGCCCCATCTGGAGTAGCAGGAGCGAGCGGCATGGCGGAGCATGGCGAGACGCTGGCGGGGAAGACGATCCTGGTGACAGGTGGCACGGGCGGCATCGGCTTCATCGCGGCGCGCGCCCTGGCGGGGATGGGCGCGACGATAGCCATCGTCGGCCACAACGCCGAGCGCGCCCACGCCAGCGCCGCCCGCATCCAGCGCGAGACCGGCGCCACC
>JAICVT010000200.1 GCA_025935235.1 Ktedonobacterales bacterium
CGTGACGCTGGAGTTGGCCGTCACGGCCTATATTCCCGACGACTACATCAACGATCGCGCGCTGAAGATGAGCTTCTATCAGCGCATGGCCAATCTGGAGCGGCCCGAGCAGGCTGAGGCGCTGGCGACCGAGCTGGCCGACCGCTTCGGCGCGCCGCCCACCCCGGTGGCGAACCTGCTGGCGGTGGCGCGGCTCAAGACCGAGGCGGCGCTGCTGGGCTTCGAGGGCATCAGCGCGCGCGACGGTGACGTTATCTTCAAGCTGCGCCGCACCATCGCGCCCGACCGCGTCGCACTCTACAAGCGCTTCAAGAACGACGCCCGCGCGCAGCTTGGCGAGGTGCGCATCCCGCGCCGCCGCCTGAGCGACGACCCAGCCCACTTCCTGGCCGAGCTGCACGAGTTGCTGCGCCTGATCGTCGGCTCCGCCCCGCGCGCCGCCGCCGTCGCTGGCGCCAGTTGAGGCAAGCTGGCGTGCGGCGATGCTCTTGCCCTACGCATGCCCCTCGCTTCTGATATACTGCCAGTAGATACTTGAGCCGCGCAACTGCGGCTGATGTGCGATGCGGGCGAGGATCGGGAAGGGGACGGAAGCATGGCGGATACGGGGTGGTTCGGCCAATGCGGGAGATGCTAGCGGTTCGGTAGCCTCGGTCTTTGAGGCGATTCGCCATCTGGATAGCGATGGCGGCGAGTATTGGAGCGCGCGCGAGCTGATGGCGGCGCTCGAATACACGGAATGGCGCAACTTCAAGAAAGCAATTGACTCGGCAATGACAGCGTGCGAGGCCAGTGGTTATGCGGCCTCAGATCATTTTGTTGAGGCCAACAAAATGATCCCATTGGGCAAGGGCGCACAACGGCGGGTGGAGGACTGGCACCTATCGCGCTATGCCTGCTACCTGACCGTATACAATGGTAACATGGACGAGCCTGTGGTCGCGCTCGGCCAGACCTATTTCGCCGTCCAGACGCGCCGCATGGAGCTGGCCGACGCCGCACGCACCGATGCGCTCGCCGGGCTGGATGAGACGCAGCGCAGGCTGATCGCCCGCGAGCAACTCGCCCAGCAAAACGCCACCCTGGCCAGCGCCGCACAGGGCGCGGGCGTCGTCACGTCGCGCGACTTCGCCATCTTCCAGGATCACGGCTACCGTGGACTCTATAATGGCGAGCGGGCGCGCGACATCGCCGCTCGCAAAGGACTGACGCGCAGCCAGCACATCCTCGACCACATGGGCAGCGAAGAGCTGGCGGCCAACCTGTTCCGCGCGACGCAGGCCGAGGCCAAGATCACGCGCGAAGGCATCACCGCGAAGGACGCCGCGAATCGCGCGCATCACGATGTCGGCGCCGCCGTCCGCGGCTTCATCATTGATACGCTGGGTGGCACACCACCTGAGCAGCTTCCCACACCTGCCGAAAGCATCGCCCAGGCGCAAGCGCGCGAGCGACGGGCGCTGGAGCATGAGCGCGCCAACGAGCGCCAGCCATCGCTCTTCGCGGCCCTACCCGAGCCACGAGAGCCGTAAGGTCGCAGCATATCCGCATCAAATCCGCGTCAAGTGCGAGCGTCGCCGCCGTTGCTATCTGTCGGTGGCGACGCTCGCGCGTCATTGCACGATGACAGTGAGGTTCATGCCTGGATGCACCGTGCAGTAGATGTGATACGTCCCCGCCGTTGTGAACGGCCCCAGCACTCTGGTATTGTTGTTCAGCTCCACATTCTGAATGACGGGCGCGCCTGATTCGGTCGCGGGCTGCGCCTGGTTGCTCGCGCTCCACGAGCCGTTGGCGAGGATGTGCGGCACGGCTGCGTCGTCAATCACGGTCAGCGTGTCGCCGGTATGCAGTGCGATGATATCTGGCGCGAAGGACATCGCGCCCAGGTGGACCACCTCGGTCCCGGCGCCGCCCGCCGACGAGCCGCTGGCGGTCTGCGGCTTCGCCCCGACGCCGATGAGCAGCGCGCCGAGCGACAGCCCCAGCAGCGCGGCCTGCAGCGGCCTCAGCCAGCGCGGCGTGTGAATTGTCTCATGGCGCAGCGTCTGCGCCAGTTTGGTCGCGCTGACCACGATGACCATCACCAGCAGTGGATAGATGAGCGCAAACGTCACGAAGGCGACGCGATTGTCGCTCGGATGCGTCAGCGCGAACGGCGGGTAGCCGGACGCGAAATCCGCCATGATGCCCAGCGTGCAGAGGACCAGCGGGAAAAGCATTGCCCAGCGCCAGCCAGTGGCCACGACGGCGATGCAGACCAGATAGGCGATCATCGTCATCACGACGGGCGGGATGATCGCGCCCTCAATAAGCTGGGCTGCCGCATCGACCACCACCACGATCACCAACCCAACGAGGATGCTCCAGTCAAGCGCGCCGCGCCCTCGCGTGCGCCGCGCCATCTCAGTTGTCTCAGGCGAAACCTGACGTGTTATCATCTTTCCGACTCCTCGCTCCCATACGCGCCCAGCGACCATCTGGCGCCAGACACGCTGCCCGAACGCTGCCTGAACGCTGCCTAGATGCTAGGCCGCCTGCCGCTCCAGCAGCGCCTTGAGCTGGGCGAACCCCGTCTCAAATGACCGCTGGATGTTGCTCGCCAGCAGTGGCTCGGCGATGGCAAAGAGGCCACCTGCCTCGACGGTGAGCTGCGCCACGACCCGCGCGCCGCCCTCCACGACCTCGAAGCTCAGCGTGCCTTGCTTGATGGGACTGCCGCCGCGGATGCTACGGCGGGTGTAGGTCCTGTTGGGCGAGTATTCGGTGACCTCGCCGACGCTCTCCGACTCGATCCCCATGAACCGCCAGACCTCGGTGATGCGCGTGCCGACACCCACCGGCTCCTCGGGTATCTGCTCGGTGCGCCGCAATCCGCTGCTGGCCTGCCATTGCGGGTTGTTGCGAGCATCTGTCACGAAGGCAAAGACCTCCTCAACGGGCCGGGCAATCACCACGCTGCTCACGACGCTGGTCGCCATGCGCGTACCGCTCCCCTCCAGCAGGGCAGAGTGATCTGCCCACATCCGCCCCTGTCGCAGTGACAGGGGCGCGCTCGTGTCTCCAGGTGGTTCCAACTGTACGCGGGGCGCGATGGCGACGCATCGTGAGGTCTAACAATCTTCTGGGGAGGGGGTTGGAACTGGAGGAGCCTGTTACTCTTAACAGGGAATCTCAGCCGAGGTGATGATCGAGCGCATAGCGAATTGCCCGGCTGCGCGAGGTGACGCCGAGCTTGCCATAGATCGCCGTCAGGTGAGCGTTGACTGTGCGCGGCGTGACTATCAGCTCGCGAGCAACCTGCGCGTTGGTCATGCCCTGGGCCACCAGGCGCAGCACCTCACGCTCGCGTCGCGTCAACCGCGCGTGCGGGTTATCCTCCGGTCTGTCTTGCCTATCTCGCGCAGTCGGAGTAGCTGGAGCGGTGGGGTCCGTCAATCGCTCAGTCAGCGCCAGAAGCGCGTCGTCGGTGAGCCGCCAACCTTGCGCGATATACTGCGCGCGCGCCTCCGGCCCGATGATCCGGTCGATGGTCTCCCGTGCTGCCCGCCCGTCTGGCGAATCCCACCACGGCGAGCGCCCCAAGGAGGTGCGCTCTTCCCAGGCCCGCATCGCGCCGATGACGCGCGCGAGATCGTGGGCGGCGTCGGGGTGGTCAGCCGCCCTCAGCGCCAACCGCAGCAGCCCGACCAGGGTGCTGATCAGATTGCCATAGCTCCCTGTGCGCAGAATCAGGCGCAGCGATTCGGCCAACAGCGGCTTGGAGCGCTCATAGTCGCCACCGCGCTGATAGGCTCCTGCCAGGGCGGCTTCCGTCACCGCTATGCGATCTACATCGCCCAGTCGTTGCCAGATCGCCAGGCTGCGCGCCAGCGTGGGGATCACGCCGTCCAGTTGCTCTAGTTCGATGGCGACCACCGCTGTCAGCAACAGTCCATCGGCGATTGCCCGGTCGTCGCCTGTGCGCTCGGCGACCAGCAGACTGTCGCGAGCCAGGCGCCGCGCCTCTGGCAGCTTCATTTCATCGAATCGCTGCCAGCCCAGCTCAAAGAGCGCCTGGGCCTGGCCTCTCTCGTCGCCGGCTGCTTCCCACAGACGGAGCGCCTCGGTATGAAAGATCGTGGCGCGGTCGAAGGCTCCCGCGGCATGCGCCAGCACGCCGAGCGCAAGCAAGAGCCGTGGACGCAGCGCCTCTGGCGCCGGGTAGGTCGCATCCAGCGCCAGAATCTGTTCCAGCCAGCGCAGCCCCTCGCGTTGGTAGGTGCGCGCGCGCCAGAATCGCCACAGGCCCAGCGCCAATCGCGCCGCCTCATCCGTGCGCCCGACGCCCAGCGCCCAGCCCAGCGCCGCCCGATGATTGTCGTGTTCCTGTTCAATACGATTGAACCAACCCTCCTGGTCGGGGCCACCGAGCAGCGCCGCGCCATCCTCGACCAGTTGCAGGTAATAGAGAAAGTGCTGCCGCTGCGCGTCCTGGGTCTCGCCCGCCGCTTCGAGCTGGTGCACACAAAAAAGACGGATCGTCTCGAGCAGTCTATAGCGCCCCGTCGCCTGGCCGAATTGCACGAGCGATTTGTCAACGAGCCGCGCCAGGTCATCCAGGAAGTTCTCCCCCGCTGAGTTCTCGCCGACGGCGTCCCGCGAGGCGGTCTGCGCGGCGTCCTGCGCGGCGGTCGGCGCGGCATCTGCCGCCGCGCAGACCGCCTCGGCGGCTTCGGGTGAAAAATCGCCGACGAAGACGCCAAGTCGTCGCAGCGTCGTGCGCTCGCGCTCCGTCAGCAGACCATAGCTCCACTCGACGGTGGCGGTGAGGGTCTGCTGGCGCGGCTCGGCGGCGTGGGCGCCAGCAGTGAGCAGGCGAAAGCGGTCATCTAGGCGTGCGCCAAGGTAGGCCACACCCATGCCGCGCACCCGCATGGCGGCCAGCTCCAGCGCCAGCGGAATGCCATCGAGCCGTTGGCAGATCTCGACCACCGCTGACGCCGTCGCGCGCGAGAGGCGAAAGGATGGCTCGGCAGCGCGCGCCCGCTCGCAAAAGAGCCGCACCGCGTCGAAGGTGAGCAGCCACTCCTGAGCGTCCTGGCGCTCCAGATCGAGCGCGCTCGTGGCGGCGGGCAAGCTGAGCGGCGCTACCCGCAGCACAGCCTCGCCGTTGATCGCCAGCGGTTCGCGGCTGGTCGCCAGCAGCGTCAGTTCCGGGCATCGCGCGAGGAGATAGGCGGCCAGATGGGCGCACTCGTCGAGCAGATGCTCGCAGTTATCGAGCGCCAGCAGCAGCCGCTTCTGGCTCAGCGCCACCGCCAGCCGCTCCAGGGGTGGCTGTTCGCTGTCTTCGCGCGCTGCCGCTACCTTGGCGACGGTCTCTACGATCAACTCGGGTCGGCTGAGCGGCGCTAGCTCCGCCAGCCATACACCGTCGGGGAAGTGGCTACCCTCGGCGCTACGCTCGGCGGCGCGCAGGGCCAGGCGTGTCTTGCCCACACCACCCGATCCTGTGAGCGTGACGAGACGGTAACGCCGCAAAAGCCGCATGATCTCCTCAAGCTCCGCGCCGCGCCCGATAAAGCTAGAGATCGGCGCGGGGAGATTGCTGAGCTGTTCGGGCAGGCGCGCGATCATATTGGCCTCCCGAGGCGATCTGAGCGTCTGGCGGCGGGTAGCTGGAGATCGGTAATCGTGCCGATTTGCCCTTCATCATACCGCCGGTCGCTCCAGCGTTCGCAACGGCACAATCGCGTAGACGCGCCACGGCGGAGGAGGGGATAGGGTGAGGGCCGTCACGACACGGTGATGGTGAAGGTCTGCTGGGTGACGGTGTCGGAGCAGGCGATGGCCGGAGGATCGCATGGCGGGACGCCCGAGAAGGTTAGCGGCGCGCTGCCGGTCTGCTGCGCGCGAAAGGTCCAGTAGCAGACGTTGAGCGAGGAGTCCTGGCCGCCAGCGGGCCCGGTCGCGCCCAGCAGGGACGATGGCGCGGTGAGCGTCCAGTGCAGGTTCGCGGGCAGCCGCGCCTGGGCAAACTCGCCGACGCGCAGCGCGCCTGACAGGTGATCGGGCGTCAGGATCAGCGCGAGCGGGCCAAACTGGGTCGCGTCGCTCACTTGCCCTGGGCACGGCCTGACCGCCATCCCGCCGCCGGGGATCGCGCCGGTGGGCGTCCCGCCGCTCGCTTCGCCGCTCGCGCCGCCGCGCGCGGGTTGCGTGCCCGCGCCGCACCCGGCCAGCGCCAGCGTCGCCAGCAGCGTACACAGCGCGCACGCCAGTGCGCCGCGTCGCATGCCCCGCCTAACGTCTCCTCGCATCCAGACCCCTCCAGCCATCTCGCGCTCCTCGCTCTTGCCGTCGGCGCCTTGCGCGGCGCTCACTCGCTCGCCTCATCAGGACGCGCGGCGCGGCGCGAAAGTTCCCGCACGCCCGGCAGGGAATCCTCAGTCATGTCTCAGCCTGATATCGTATGCTTGAATCACAGAGCGCAGTATGCTCTGAAGCAAGCAGGGCGAGGCGGCGCCAGCGTCCGCTGCCGACTGTCACGAAGGAGCGCGACCGCATGAAGACGATCGGGACGATCAGGACGAATCTCTACCTGATACGGCACGGTGAGGCCGTCTGCAACGTGGACGGCACGATCGCCGGCATGCACAGCGATGTTGGGCTGACTGAGCTGGGCGTCATGCAGGCCGAGCGCCTGCGCGACCGCCTCGCCGCCACCGGCGAGATCGCCGCCGACGCACTGATCGCCAGCACACTGCCGCGCGCCTGGCAGACAGCGGAGATCGTCGCCCCCGCGCTTGGCCTGCCAATCATCCCCGATGACGACGCGCAAGAGTTGCGCCCCGGCGAGGCCGACGGCCTCAACGTCGCCGACTTTCTGGAGCGCTACGGCCCGCTCAGCGACTTCCGCGAGGACCCCTACCTGCCGCTCGCGCCCGGCGGCGAGAGCTGGGGCGGCTTCACGGCGCGCGTCGGCGACTTTCTCTATCGCGTGCTGCGCGACTACGCTGGCAAGTCCGTCGTGATCGTCTGCCACGGCGGCGTGGTGGACGCCTCGCTGCTGATCGGGCTGGGTGTTGGCGCGACCGCCCCCGCGCCGGGCCAGATGCATACGCGCAACGCCTCCATCACCCATTGGGAGCGCGAGCGCATCAACGGCCTGGAGACCTGGCGGCTCAACCGCTACAACGACAACCTGCACACCCGCGATATCGGCGTCAGTGAGCGCATCGTCTGGGCGCGGCTCAGCGATCGCGAGAGCGCGCCCACCATGCCGCTGCCGACCGAGGCCACCGAAACCGCTGAGGCGAGCCGCTCCGGTTCCACGCACGCCCAGGCCGCGCCCGAAAAGAAGCGGCGCGACTAGGCGCGACTAGGGCGCGACTAGATGAAGACCTCCTCGCCCTGTGGGAGAGGAGGCCGAGGGTGAGGTCGCGCCAGCTCAGTTGTGTCCGCCACCGCTCAGCCGCTGGATGATCGTGTCAATGACCGTGCCGGAGGGCGCTGGCCACAGCGGCATGCGTCCCGCGCGCCAGTCGTCGAGCGCTGCCGCCAGCCGGAAGGCCTCCTGCCGGGTGCGCTCCAGTTCGAAGCTCGCCTGACCGGCCTGTTGCAAGCGCTGGATGAACGTATTCATCTGCGCGCCGAGGCTCCATAGCGGATTCTGTCGGGGAATGTTGACACGCACGTTGTAGTCGCCATTCGCCGCGCGGATGAACGCCTGTGTCAGCTCCTGCACGCCCAGATCGAGCGCGCGCTTCTGCTCGACCACCAACCCCTCCAGTTGGGCGATTTCCTCGGCGCGGTCGGCGCGGCGAATCTGGTCCTGTGTGCCGCGTACCCAGAGGTAGGCGACCGCGGCGATGATGACCTGGAGCGCGATCGGGCGCGCCAGCAGCGCGAGTATTCCCAACTCGTGAATCTGCGCAGCCAGATCATGCGACGGCGTCTGGAGCGAGAAGTTGAGGATGATGGCGCCGACATTGATAGCGGCGATCAGGAACGCCGAGAGTGGCGGGAGGATGGACGCCGCGATGACGATGGCGATCACCAGCAAGTCGTAGGCTGGCAGATCAACGACCTGCAAGCCGCCCGGCTCGCCAGTGACGGCGCCGATGACCGCGCC
>JAICVT010000090.1 GCA_025935235.1 Ktedonobacterales bacterium
GGGATACGCCGCCTGACCTGCGCGCTCAGGGACTCTACTACCTGGGTGAGGCGTTGTTCAGTCTGGGCAAACTGGATCGCGCCGAAGTGCTGGCGACGCAAGCCCTGGAACGCGCCAGCGCCAGCGATGACCACAGCGGCATCAGCAGCGCGGCAACCATCCTGGGCATCGTTGCCCAGATGCGCGGACAGATCGAGCAAGCGGACACCCAATTTACTCAGGCCGACGCGCACGCCCGACTTTCTAACCACTCGCTGCTCAGGGGCATAGCGCTGCATAATCTGGCAGAGATCGCCCGCTTGCAGGGAGAGATACCGCGAGCTATCGCGCTCTTGGAGGAAGAACTGGTGATAGCCACCGCTGCTGGGTCAACCTGGGGAATCGCTGGCATTACGACTATGCTTGGCAACCTGACCCGCCTGCAAGGAAACTACGCCCTGGCGAAAGCCCGCTACCGGGAAGCCCTCGCGCTCTATGGCGCCTTTGGCGCCCCCAATCTCATCGCCTGGTGCCTGGAGGGGCTGGCCGCCACGCTCTGCGCGGAGGGCCACGCTACCCGGGCACTGCGGCTGTGCGCGGCAGCGGGGGCGCTGCGCCAGCAAGCGCAAACGCCGCTTCCCGCCGCCGAGCGCGAAGCATTTGATCAGGTCGTGGCGGCCTGCAAAGCAGCCCTGGGTGAGGCGACGTTTGCAGACGAGTGGAAGACGGGCGCGGCGCTCACCCAGGACGACGCTCTGGCCTACGCGCTCTCGGAGGCGTGCGCCTGAAGAGATATCAGCGACTCTTCCAGCCCACCTGCAAAGCACATTACGCCCCGCCCAATTGCTTGAGATGCTGCAAGCGCGGCTTCGTGTTCTACGAACCAGACGTCTTGAACGTTTGATGTGAAATATGTTACCAATCAATCAAGTTGGCGATGGCCAGCGGAGGTCGCCCCATCTAGTGGTTGAGCCAGCAGCCGAAGTTGTGCAGTCCCACTCTGGCCGCCAACCGTGCCAGCATGCCACTGAGCGCATGGGGCGCTCGTGTTCGAGCCGAAAGACCTCCAACAGCCGATCATGCACCGTTTCAACGATCTCGCGCCAGGCCGCCAACCACCGTCGCAAGCGTTTGGACCAGCGATGGGGCCGCCGCTGTTAAAGCCACAATGGCGTCGTCATGGCAGCGCAGCAAACGATTGAACTGACTGCGGGCAGGGAACGTTGGAAAGGCGGAGAGCAGGTGGCGCTCGGCATAGCGATAAAAGGCGCGTTCGCTCGGAAATTGGCGCCATTGGCGCCAAGTGCGCCAAGGTAATCACCTCGCTCGTCGAGAGCGCTGCCGCTGGGCCGGGATGAGGGCTGGCTCTTGCCAAAATCATCGACCAGCACATAGAGTTTCGTCAGAAAGGTGTCCACGTCGTACCTCTGAGGGTCTCCTTGAAGTGAGAGTTTGGTTCCCTCCGTCTGGCGCATGGACCCTTTCCTTTTCAACTATGCACACCAAACGTTTCAGTTGAGAAACGCTCTCGATATATACTGAAGCGCATCGGCGCCGCGGCCGACGCGCTCATACCACCCGGCGAACCCAGACGCGCGCGGCGCGCTGTACCGAGTGTACGAAGGAGTACAATCCCAGATGGCCCAGACTCAGCGCCCTATGACCCTGACGCAGAAAATCCTCGCGCATCATGCCGTCAACCTCGAACGGCCCTGGGTCGAGAAGGGCGACATCCTGCGCGTGCGTGTTGATTGGACGATCGCCAGCGAGCTTGCCTGGAACGGCATGGACCGCACCTATTCGATGCTCGGGCGCCCCAAGATCCATGACCCCAACCGCTTCTATCTGGCGCTCGACCATACCGTAGACCCCATCACGCTCGCCAACGACGCGCGCACGCGCAAGCTGGCTGACCTCGCCCGCGCGTTCGCCAAAGAGAGCGGGCTGAAGCACTTCTACGACGCCAATGTCACCATCATGCACACGCGCTTCTACCGCAATCTGGTACAGCCGGGCGAGGTCGTGCTGGGCGCCGACTCGCACACCAGCTCGCACGGCGGCCTCGGCGCCTTCGCCGTCGGGCTGGGCGGCGCTGACATCACCGTCGCCATGACGCTCGGCGAGACCTGGCTGGAGGTTCCCGAAGCGATCGCCATTGACTACGAGGGCGATCTGCCGTTCGGAATCGGCGGCAAGGATGTGATTCTGCGCACGCTCGGCGCGCTGGGCCGCAACACTGTCGCGATGGAGCGCTCGGTGGAGTTTCGCGGGGCTGCGGCGCATCGCTTCAGCACCGACATGCGTTTCACCATCTGCAACATGACGGCGGAGTTCGGCGGGCTGAATGGCATCTTCGAGGCCGATGAGATCGTGGCGGCGTGGCTGGCGCAGCGGCGGCGCGGCTACAACGATGACGCGCTCTACTTCCGCGCCGACGATGACGCGCCCTACCTCGCGCACTACCCGATTGACCTCGCGACGCTGGCCCCACAGGTCGCCAAGCCCTTCTCGCCCGATAACGTCCTGGATGTGACGGAGGTGGTCGGCCAGCCGCTCGATGGCGCGTTCATCGGCGCCTGCACCACCACCGAGGAGGAGCTGGCGCTGGGCGCGCTGGTGCTGGAGGCGGCGATGGCCGACGGCGCGACGCCGGTTCCAGTCGAGAGCGGACGCCGCATCGTCGTGCCTGGCGACCTACTGATCCAGGAGTATTTCGCCAAGCAGGGGCTGTGGGAGATCTATGAGCGCGCGGGCTTCGTGGTAGACCCGCCGGGCTGCTCGATGTGCCTCGGCATCGCCAGCCGCAAGGCGGGCAAGGGCGAGACCTGGCTCAGCTCGCAGAATCGCAACTTCGAGAATCGCATGGGCGAAGGCTCGCTGGCATGGCTGGCCAGCGCCGCCACCGTCGCCGCCAGCGCGCTCGATATGCGTCTGACCGATCCGCGCGCCCTCTTGCAGCGGGTGGACCGCGACCGGCTGGCCGCCATCCTCCAGCGCAAAGACACGCGCGCCGCGCCAAAGATCACCACCGCTGACCCACAGATGGCCATCGAGCAGCGTGCGGCGGCTGAGGAGCGCGCCGAGAGCGCGGGCAGCATCGTGCGCGGCAAGGCGCAGCGCTTCGGCGATGCCGTGGACACCGACGCCATCATCCCCGGCGAGTTCTGCCACCTGACCTCGACCGAGGCGCTGGGCGACAAAGCGTTCTACTACGTGCGACCGGAGTTCCGCGAGCGGGCGCGAGCGGGCGCGAACATCATTGTCGCGGGCGAGGGCTGGGGCAGCGGCAGCTCGCGTGAGATGGCCGTCTGGGCGCTGCAAGGCGTTGGCATCCAGGTCATCATCGCCAAGAGCTACGCCTTCATCCACAAGCGCAACCTCGTCAATGAGGCGCTGCCCTTCCTGACCATCCACGACCCGGCGTTCTATGCGCTGGCGGGCGAGGGCGCCGAGCTGGAGGTTGACCTGAAGAGCGGCATCGTGCGCGACCTGGCGACTGGCCAGAGCTTCCAGGCAGAGGGCGTGACGCCGATGGTGCGCGCGCTCCAGGCCGAGGGTGGACTGGTTCCCGCCGTGCAGCGCCACGGAGCGGAGGTCTTCTCCGTGCTGACCGCCTGATCGGCCCGCATCAGCCTGACCACACATCGCCCGCTCTGCGCATCGCTCAACTGAGGATGTACAGAGCGGGCGTATTCATGCATAATAGACCAACGCGCCACAGTCGTGTAAGCGCATGTCAACTTGCGACGTAGTACCTCTAATAGCCCGATCCCTGATCGCCAGGCGCCCGGCGGCTGCCAGGAGTTTCGCCGCCATGTGGCTGCTTCGCGTCGCCGAGTGACGCCAGATTGCTGAGGAGAACGGCATGGATCGCGCCGACAGGCCGCCCAGGCAAAGCCCGCTCTGGCTCTCGGTTGTCTCAGTCGCGCTGATCGTCGTGGCGGTCATCGGCGCGCTGGCGGCGACCCAGCGGCTCACCTTCAGCATCTTCGGCGCGCCCGTGCAAGACGCGCTCTCAGCGCCCATCACCGTCTCCACCGTCAACACTGTCGGACTGATCCATCCGCAAGACGCCGCGTTCTCGCCCGATGGCACGCGCATCGCCGTCATCGGCGCTTTCACCCCCTGCCAGCAACTCGTCCCCGGACTGCCGCGCTGTGGTCACGGCCTCGTTATCTACGACAGCGCCCACGGTGGCATCGTGCAGATGTCGCCGATTGAGCCGCTGCTGGGCGTCACCATTCCAGGCGTCAACGAGGCGCGCGCGCACGGCTCCGCTGGCTATGTCTGGGTGCGCGGGCTAGGCTGGTCGCCTGACTCAGTCTGGTTCGCGATGACCTACACGGTCTTCAGCGCCGCTACCCCCACCTCGCCCAATGAGATGCTCGATTCCGGCCTGCTGCTGCTCAACCCGCAAACCGGCGCCACCCAGGTCATCCGTGGCGACTCAGGCTACTTCGCGTCGCTGGTCAGCCCCTCGGTGGCGCATCCCGTCTGGCACATCACTGGTAGCCCCGAGACAACGGGCTTCACGACCGCGCCAGGCATCATCTTCGCCTGGGGACAAGATGGTCTGCCATTCCCCACGGTCGGTGTGCGCGGCGCGCTCGATGAGCTGCCCGCCAACGCAGGCGCGCGCTACCCAGTTGGCCAGCCTGACGGCTCGGCGCCATTTACTATCTGGCAGCCCGGCGTGGTGATCGGCCCAGGCTCGGCGGGCGTCGGCGGCGGGCGCGGCGCCTTCGTGACCACTTTCGCCTCATGGTCGGCGGATGGCGCGCACGTCACCACGCTGACCGAGGGCGTGACGCTGCCCACGCCTGTCAAGGCGCTCTCCGCCGTCAGCGCGCCCTCTGGAACGGCTGGCCCCGTCCTCGCGGAGCCGAGCGACATGCCCGCTGTACCCGCGAGAGATGTCGCGCTGGCGCATGTGCAGGAAGCGGTGGGCGCCTATGGCTGGGCGGCAGTGGCGTGGAATCCGGCGGGCAGCGCACTGGCCAGCGTCACCTGCTTCGCGCGGCAGGGGCAGGCGGTCGAGTTGCGCGATACCGCCTCTGGCGCGGTGATCGGCTCCTCGCGGCTGAAGCTCGGCGCGGGCGACCCTGGCTGCGCCGACCCCGCCGCATCGAATCTGAGCCTGCTGTGGTCGCCTGATGGCTCCAGGCTGCTCGCTGTGGACGCTCAGGCCTCCACCCTCACCCTCTGGCGCGTGAGCAAGTAGCCGCCTGCGACGTGATCGTTAGGCGTGCGCTACCTGCGGCTCGGCGGGCGACGACTCTTCGATCTGCGGCAGGATGAACCAGGCGGTCATTGCGCCAAAGATGATCCCCGTCAATAAGCGCAAGAAGAGATTGCTCTCGTGCAGGCCAAAGAGCTGCGTGCCGCCGTCGAGCGCCATCGGTATCATCCCCAACACCCAGAGCTTCCAGCTAATTGGGCGGATCAAACCGCGTCGCGGGGTGTAGCGGATCAGCGCCAGCAACAGCCCGAAGGCCAGTAGCGAACTGTAGATCGCCAGGCAGCGCGAGCAGAGGCACATCTGATAGCCCGCGATGTAGAACGAGTGCGAGGGCGTCTGACCGCAGAAGAAGCGATAGATCGTGAAGACTTCGGCGCTGGGGCCAGTCAGCCCAAGGGAATAGCCGATCGGCGCGAGCGCGGCGATGCCGATGAAGACGATCAGCGCGCCGTTGACCAGCGCCAGCCAGTGCCGCTGAATGAAGCTAAGCGCGCCATCCACTACCGCGCTCACCCGCTGGTTGAAAGCCTGGCGGCGCGGACTGATGCCGCCCAGCGCCGCTTCGATCTCGGCGCGCGTGCGTGGGCGCGGCGTGACAGTCTGCTCATCGTGCGGTGTCATGGGGATGTCTCACTCGCCTGTATGGGAACCAACGGCCTGCGCGCTATAAGCTTAGCATACGCGCGCCAGATCTCGTCGCGCTGACCATGCGCGTCCATTGTGCGTAGTTGGCGCTATAATGGATGACGCTGGCGGCGCGTCACGCGCTCACGCGCCCCGATTGCGGCGGGCGCGCGCTTCCTCGGTAATTCTGGTTGGATACACCTATGCAACAGGCTCACCAGGCCATTTCGCCCTTCGCGTGGACATTCGATCCGGCGACCATCGTCTTCCTGATCGCGCTGCTGGCGGCCTATCTTGCCGCCATCGGGCCGCTCCGCACACGCTACCAGCCCGATAAGCCGGTCGCGCGTCAGTACATCGTCTCCTTCGTCTCCGGGTGGGCGCTGCTCGCGCTGACTCTCATCTCGCCGCTGGACGCGCTGGGGCGCGGCTACCTCTTTGCTGCGCACACGCTCCAGCTCTTCATCATCATCACCGCCGTCGCGCCACTGCTGATGCTCGGCCTGCCCGACACGCTCGGCCACCTGCTGCTGCCCACCCGCAAGCTGCGCGAGGCCGGGCGCGACCCGCTCTTCACAGTCGTCGCGGTCGTACTCTTCAACATGCTGATTCTCGTCTGGCACGCCGGGCCGTACTATGAGGCTGCGCTGCACAGCGCGCCCCTGCACGACCTCCAGATGCTGACCTTCCTGGTGGCGGGCGTGCTGACCTGGTGGCCGCTGCTGACCCCCTCCGATCAGTACGGACGCCTCGCACATCCGATGCAGATTCTCTATCTGGCGGCGGAGAGCCTGCCGTTAGATGTCTTCGGCATCTTCACGCTCTTCGCGGCTGGCCCCTTCTACCAGACCTATGCCAGCGCCCCGCGCGTGATCGGCTGGCTCTCGGTGATCGCCGACCAGCAGGTCGGCGGCGGCATTCTGGCCGTGCCGGGCAACATCGTGGACATCATCATTATGAGCATCGTCTTCTTCGGCTGGGTCAATCAGATGGAGCGTGCTCAGCGCGAGCACGAGCGCCGCCAGTACGCAGCCGAAGACGCCGCAGCCGCACCAGCTCCACTCGCGCCCAACGAGTGAGCACGGACCTCTCCCCCTGCCCCCTCCCCTTCAGGGAGGGGAACGTGAGTCAGGGCATGTAGCGCAGAGCAAGCACATCGTTCGGCAGGCGCTGTGCCTTCAGATCAACGCCTGGCAAACGCCGCATCGCCTGGCCCAAGTTCCCCCTCCCTGCGAGGGGAGGGGGTTAGGGGGAGAGGTCTCCCACCCTCACCCCGGCCGCTGACCGTAGGCGATGTAGAACGGCAGCGCGCACTGGTAGTTGTTCAAATCGGCGCGGGCCGCCAGCACAGCGGAGTCATACTGCTCTGGTGTGGCCAGATTCTGCGAGGCCACCAGCCCCTTCACGCCCTGTAACACGCCAAAGACATCCGTCTCCGCCAGCCGACCCACACGACCGCCATAGGCGCCCACCGGCAGCGCGATGTCGCGCGCGCTCACGTTGACCGCGCCCGCGCCATGCAGGAACTCGCCGATGCGCGGGCCAAGCAGCGGGTTGACACCCCGCTTGAGGCTGGCCTGCGTGATCCAGCTCACGATCTGGTCCATCGCCGGGCCACCGTTGCGCTGTGGGCCCGTCTCGACCATCTCGATCCAGCCGCCGGGGCGGGTGACGCGCACCAACTCGCGCGTGACGTCTGGCCAGCGCGCCTCTGGGATGGCGAATAGCAGCAGCCGCATGTGGGTGTAGTCGAACGCGCCATCGGCGAATGGCAACCCCTCCAGAATGTTGCCCTGGATGAAAGCGTAATTGTCTGGCCGTGTGCCGTCATCCGCTGGCATCGCATCCGGATTAGGCGCCACGATGTCGGCGCCGATGACGTTGGAGTTGGGGAAGAGGCGCGCCATCTCAAAGGCCCAGCGGCCTGTGCCGCTGCCGACATCGAGAATGCTCATCGGCTGCTGGATCGGAGCGGCAAAGTTGCCTCGTAGCGTGTAGCGCAGCATGTAATGCTGGAAGTCGAGCCGGTTGATCTCTTTGTCGTCGGATGGCAACACATAGGGCGCATCCTGCAATCTGCGCCGGTCGTCCAGCGCATCTGGAGCGCCGGGCCGCGTGGCCGTCGCAACTCCACCATTCTTGCGTCGCCAGAACCGAAACCAGCTCATACCTGCTCCTCCGCGAATCCAGACAACGATTGTGTTGATGGCGCAGCCAGGCGCGACTAGCCGCCAGTCGCCGCCTTCGCCTCGGCCCAAAGCGCCAGCCATCCCGTTTCATCCAGCGTGTCGAGCGACTGCCCGCGCTCGCGCGCCAGCGCCTCCATCGCCTCGAAGCGCTGACGGAAGCGCGTGTTGGCCTGCTGCAGCGCGTCTTCGGGGCGAACGCCGAGCCGCTGCGCCAGCGCCGCCAGCGCGAAGAGCGCGTCGCCTAGCTCGGCTTGCTCCTGGCTGGTCGGCTCGGTGCCAGTCGCGGCCCGCATCTCCTCAGCCAGCTCATCCAGCTCTTCGCGCGCCTTCTGGAGCGCGTCCGCCGCCGCATCGAAGCGGAAGCCGACCTTGCTCGCCTTTTTGGTCAGCTCATCCGCCTGATAGAGCGCGGGCGCGCTCTTCGGGATGCCGCGCAGCGCGCTCTCCTGCGCGACCTGCTCGCCGCGCGCGATACGCTCCTGCCGCTTGATGACTTCCCAGTTGCGCACCACATGCTCAGCGTCGCGCACAGCCACATCGCCAAAGACATGCGGGTGGCGGCGGATCAGCTTCTCGCTGATGAACTGGTAGACATCGCCCAGATGGAAGGCGTCTTCCTGGTTGGCCACCTCAGCCTGCAGGTAAACCTGGAGCAGCAGATCGCCCAGCTCGTCGGCCAGCTTCTCCGCCTGCTCGGGCGTGCCATCCAGCTCGTCAATCGCCTCGGCGACCTCGTAGGCCTCCTCCAGCACGTAGCGGCGCAGCGATTGATGGGTCTGCTCGCGGTCCCAGGGGCAGCCATCCGGCGCGCGCAGTCGCTGCACGATGTAGCGCAGCCCCTCCGGCGAGCGCGTGGCGGCCAGCGGCGCGAGCGGTGGCAGGTAGAGCGTGGTCAGGTGATCGGCGCTCTCGTCGCGATCCAGCGCATAGAGCGGGATGCGGCGGATGGCTTCGCGGTCGGGCATCCCCGCCCACTGCACCAGCGTCACTTCCCAATCCTCCGGGTACAGCTCGCCCAGCGCCAGCTTCACTCCGCTGGCTAGCCGCCGGTTGTAGACCTGGGCGACCAGCGCGGGCTTGGTCGGCAGCAGCGCGCCCATCACCGCCTCAGTCGAGAGCGCCGTCAGCGCGGTGGCGTCGAGCAGTTGCAGGTCGCGCTCCAGCGGGTTGAGGTCAAGCGCGGCGCAGACCGGCTCGACGAACGACAGCCCCGCCACCAGCCGTACCCGCGCGCCATGCGCCTCGGCCTCTTGCCGCAGCAGGCGCACCGATTCCTCGCCCATCAGCGGATGTCCCGGCGTGGCGTAGATCAGCGGCTCACCTGCGGGCAGCGCCGCCGCGCGCTCCAGCAGCGTGCGCGCCATCGTGGGGTACAGTTCGCTGAAGCTGGGGATCGTCTCATACAGCTCGTCAAAGGACTCGATCGGCAGGTCAGGCCGCCGCTCGCGCAGCATCTCCACCGTCGGGTGACGCGTGGTGCGGCAGATGACATGGCGCGCCGCCATCAACTGGTCGAGCGCTTCGACGGTCAGGTCTTCCCAGCGACCCGGCCCCAGCCCGACCACGATGATCTCGCTCGTCTCCATCCTGTCCTCTCTCCCGCGCGGCGCCGTCCGCATTGCCCGCTAATTGACGTAGAGGTCAACGCGCGCCTGCGGCATGAGGACGTTCGTCACCCAGGCGGTCAGGTACTGGTTCTGCGTCTGCGCATCCTTGATGACGCTCAGCGGCGCGAGCTTGCGCCCGCTGATCTGGAAGACGCCGTAGTCGGAGGTGAATGGCACGACCACCACGCCGTCACCCTTGAGGTCCTTGAAGACTTTGGTGTCGAAGGCGGGCAGGAACTGGCCAGGGTAGACCGTGCCAAGATCGCCGCCCTTGGCCGCGCTGGCGGCGTCGAGCGAGCGCGTGCGCGCCAGCGTCGCGAAATCCTGGCCGCTCTTGACCGCCGCGACGATGTCGTTGGCGTCTTTGAGCGTGCTGACCAGGATGCCGCGCGCCTGTACAGTGGGCGCCAGGCCTTTGTCGGCCATCACGACTGTGTAGGCCTGCTGTTGCGCCAGCAGCAGGATCGCGTCGGGCGTGGCGGCGTCTACCAGGGCCTTCAGTCCGGTATTGGAGGGCGCGCTCTTGGATTGCGCCGCTGCCTGCGCGATCTCCGCATCCAACTCGGCCTTAGCGGCGTCAATGTCTTTCTGCGTGACAGTGATGTGCTGAGCGTCGAGCTGCTGCTTGATGATGATCGTATTCTTGAAGAAATTGATCGTCTCGGTCTTGGCGGAAGCCAGCGTCTGCCGGTCGCCTGGCGACTGCCACGCGATCGGCGCGGAGGCGCCATTGCCCTGCAGCGCGGCGCTGGCATCGAAGAGCGCCAGTAGCTGCTGGTAGCTCGACATCGTGACGGATATGCCGTTCACACGCATCGCCAGCACGGGATCATTGGTGGCGCTGGGCGCGCAGCCCGCCAGCAGCAGCCCCAGCGCGCCCAGCAGCGCGAGCGCGACGCCCCACACGCGCGCCGGGCCGACGCGACGGAGGCCAGAGGGTGAGGTTATCGAACGCATGGGGCGCATTATCCTGTGGTGGTGAAGTTCATCGCCAGTTGAGTGCGCGCATGCGACCCGCCCTGAGTGAGACCTGATCGAGACACGCGCGCTACCATCTTGCCGATGGTAACACGCGCGCTCAGGCTCGTCAACGTGAGCGAGCGAGCGGATGCGCGCGATAGCCCTCTCCCGCCGCCGCAGCATGGGATCGTGGTGGGGGCTAGATGTGGGGAGCGAACGTCTCCCACAGCAGCGTGAGGTTGAGCAGGATGATGCCCGCCGTCACCACCCAGGCCAGTCGCCGCGTCCACGCGCGGTTCACCAGGCCACCCATCACGTCGGCGCGGCTGGTGAAGTAGATCAGCGGGATAACGGCGAACGGTAGCGCGAAGCTCAGCGCCACCTGGCTCAGTACCAGCGTCTGTGTCGGGTCAAAGCCAAGCGCGATGACGAGCAGCGCGGGCGCCATCGTCACCGTTCGCCGCACCCAGGTCGGAATCCGCCAGCCGAGGAAGCCGCCCATCACCACCTGCCCGGCCAGCGTGCCAACCGTCGAGGATGACAGCCCTGAGACCAGCAGCGCCACACCGAAGATCTGTGATGATGCCTGTCCCAGCAGCGGCGTCAGTGTGCGATAGGCCTCGCTCAGCTGTGTCACGCCCGTATGGCCGGTGGCGAAGAAGACGGCAGCCGCCACCACCAGCATCGCGCCATTCACCAGTCCGGCGATGCCCAGCGCCAGCCAGATGTCGAGGCGCTCCAGCCGGAAGACCTTGCGCGCGTCGGCGGCGCCGCGCAGCGGGATGCGCCCCTGGGTCAGCGCCGAGTGCAGGTAGATGACGTGCGGCATGACGGTCGCGCCAAGGATGCCGACCGCCAGCATCGCGCCGCCAGCCCCACCGAACTGCGGCACGACAGCGTGATAGGCGATCTGGCGCATGTCGGGTCGCGCCATCACCGCCTCGACCAGATAGCTGCCCGCGATTACGCCGATCAGCCCCGCGATCACGATCTCCATTGGGCGGAAGCCGAAACGCTGGAGCGCCAGGATGCCGAACGTGGCGACGCCCGTCATCAGCCCCGCCACCAGCAGCGGCACATGCAGCAGCAGGTTGAAGCCAATCGCTGCGCCCAGGAACTCGGCCAGATCAGTCGCCATCGCGGCCAGCTCGGCGACGCCCCATAGCAGATAGTTGAGCTTGCGCGGCAGATACTCGTGGCAGAGTTGCGGCAGATTCTTGCCGGTGGCGATGCCGACCTTGGCGGAGAGCGTTTGCAGCAGGATGGCGACCAGATTCGCCCCCAGGATCACCCACAGCAGTGTGTAGCCATGGGCCGAGCCAGCCTGGATGTTGGTGGCGAAGTTGCCGGGGTCAACATAGGCGACGGCGGCGATGAAGGCTGGGCCGAGGAATGGCAGGGCGCGGCGCAGGCTCCAGCGCCGGGGGGCATCGAGCTGGGCCTGGGCGCGCGCCAGCGTGCGCTCGGTGCTCAGCGCGCCCAGCCCGGCGCCCAGTCGGCGCGCCAGCCAGCCAGAGCGCGCGCCATCCTCGGCCCGTCGCATCCCAGCATCCATCGCTCGCCTCATCTCACACGAATTGTCAGGTCCACATCCCTACACGTCGCCATCTCTGTTTTCCCCCTCTCCCCCGTGGGAGAGGGGCTGAGGTCGCATCGTCAGCGGTCGAGCGTCGCCACGCGGATGCCCGCTGCGAGCTGTGGCCCCATCGCGCGCTCCACGCAGTCGTCGCCCGCGCCCACCCGCACGCGCAGCGGCCCACCGAACGGCTCGCGGTCGAGCAGCCGCACTGGCGTCCCCGGCGCGATGCCCAGCGAGGAGAGATAGCGCAGTTGCTCTGCGTCGTCGTCGCTGACCCGCTGCACCACCGCCTCATCGCCTGGCTCCAGATCGGAGAGTGGCTGCGTCTGTGGCGCGGCGACCTCACCCGACTTGCTGGGGATCGGGTCGCCATGCGGGTCAACGGTTGGGTGGCCCAGCAGGGCGTCCATGCGGTCCTCGAACTCCTCGGAGATGACATGCTCCAGCCGCTCGGCCTCGGCGTCCACCATGTCCCAGGAGTAGCCCATCACCTGCGTCAGGAA